>QIJM01000338.1 GCA_003232445.1 Paraglaciecola arctica | reverse complement strand
ATTGGTAAATATCTTAAAACGTGTAGTTCAACCAATTGAAAAGTATAACAAATCACTACTGAGCATGGCGTTAATGTATCAATCATTGAAAATCAGTGATGCCATTAGTGTATGTATACCCAAGTCACTTCAACTTGCAGGTTTTAGTAGCACCTGAAAGTTATCGTTTATCCGACTGTTTAGTGTGTCAGCAATGTTGGGAAGGGTGACCTTAAAAAAATGCCGGATGGGTTGTCGAAATTCTTTTGCACTAGAGAAATATCGATTATTGCGAGCATGCTCATTCATCACTTTCCATAATCGCTCTATAGGGTTGAGATTGGGGCTGTAAGGGGGAAGATCGTCTTTTATTGATAAGGATTTTTTGTGAGCTGGGTTTTCTTTACGCTGGGTGCGGTGGTGTTGCAGACGTTTCGTAATGCTTTACAGAGTAAGCTAAGTGCTAATATGAGTACCTCAGGGGTGACATTGGCGCGTTTTCTGTTTGCTCCGCCTATTGCACTGGTTTATTTGCTGCTGCTTTACGCTGTTTCTGAGCAAAATATTCCTGAGTTTACGCTTAAATTTGTGTTCATTGTTTTAGTGGCTTCTGTGATGCAAGTTTCTGCTACTGCGTTAATGGTAATTTTATTCAAACAAAAGAACTTTACTGTGGGGGCTGGGCTGGCCAAAAGTGAGGCGCTGGTGGCCGGTGTGTTGGGTGCCTTGTTTTTTGGTAGTCAGCTAAGTTTATTTGGCTGGGTAGGTATTTTGGTGGGTGCTACGGCGATATTGGTTTTGTCCAGTGGCGGCAGAAAAGATCAATTAAGCTTTAAAACAGTGATAATAGGCTTGGCTTGTGGTACCTGTTTTGCGCTGACATCATTATTTGTCAGGGAAGCAAGTCAGTTGCTAGACCTGCCTTTCCCCCATAGCACGGCTTGGGTGTTGTTGTGGGTGTTATGTATTCAAACTACCTTGCTTGTGAGCTATATCGCGGTAAAAAGTAGAAGTACTTTTGTGGCACTGAAAAACAACGCGAAGATGACATTAGTCACTAGCGTTATCAGTTGTTTTGGCACTATTTGTTGGTTTAGCGCCGTGTCATTACATCATGTAGCCTATGTGAAAACATTAGGTCAAGTTGAGGTGTTATTAACCATGCTGCTGGCAATTTTTTGGTTAAAAAATAGAGTGCAGAGGCATGAAGTAATCGGCTTATTGCTTATCGCTGTGGCTGCTATTTTGGTGATGTGGGCATAACGTGTTGAGTTCACAAAGCTACCAAGTACCTGCTCAGATTGGCTAAGTTGAGCTGCACCTACCCGAGTAATACTTAGTTTCAGGTTGCATGATTGAGTTGATCCGTTCTTCGACGAACAAAAAGCTTTTCTAGTTCAACCAAAAACAGACCAAATGTACCCGCCATTAAAATCACCGAGACAAATGTCATTGGTGAAGGAGGGGATCACAGTGTTTGTTCACTATTGGCTTTTACCGTGGGTTGTACATCCGCACCATAATCAAACACAACGGCAAGCACTAACACTACAGATGCGGCTAACATCAGTTTGATAATTAACGGGTAGCAGAACTTAAACCATAAATGGTAGGGTACACCGGCCATACCAATGATGCCCATCAGCACAGCATTAGTAGGAATGATCATATTTGAAAAGCCATCACCAAATTGATACGCCAACACTGCAATTTGGCGGTTCACGCCAATCAAATCGCCAACAGGTGCCATAAGCGGCATAGTCACATATGCTTGGCCACTGCCCGAAGGAATAAACAGGTTCAACAGCGTTTGCATAATAAACATACCCACAGCGGCTAATTCTGCGCCGAGATGCGAAAGTGGTGTAGACATCGCATAGACTAAGCTATGTAAGATTTGTCCGTCTTCCATAATAAGTGCAATACCGCGGGCAATACCTATGAGGATCGCGGTTGTTGCGAGTTCTTGAACACCTTCAATAAATTTATTCGCAGCGGTATCAGCATCAAGTTGACCAACGATTGCGGTAAAAATACCCCATAAAATAAACATTGCGCCCAATTCATACAAATACCAACCTTGTTGGGAAATACCCCAAACTGAGCCCGCGATAGTCGCGACTAATCCAAACAGAATGAGTTTGTGCCGCAAGTTTAATTGGGGATACTCAGTCTCAGGTGTGTTGCTTAACGGACAGGGCAATCCGAAGGTCATCGAAGCTGAAGGATCAGCCTGTACTTTTTTGGCGTATCGCCAAACATGGTGAAAACCAATCAGCACAAACGGCACAAATATGGCGAGCCTTAGTTCAATACCAGAATACAATGGAATACCAGCAATTTGTTGTGCCACCATGACAGTAAATGGGCTAAACGCCGAAACCCCGTAACCAATACCATATCCGGTAACAACCATACCGACTGCAGTCATGGCGTCTAATCGCATCGCTTTGCAAAGTCCAACAAGAATTAATACAAACGGAATGTATTCGCCAGCGGTACCAATCGCGCCAGATGCTAAGGCAAAGGTGAAAACCACCATAAAAATCAGTAAATGCGGTTTATGCCCAAAACGTTCAAGTAATCGCCCAATAAGCGCATCAATGGTGCCGGTCGAACGCGCTATCGCAAGCACACCACCCACAATAAACACAAAGAAAATGATATCTTGTGCGGCCGCTAATGATCTGGGGATCGCGACCAAAAAATCCATCGGTGAAAGCCGAATTTGCTCATTGGCTAATGCATAAGTGCCTGCAACAACCGCTTCACGACCATTTTCAAGGGTGACCATTTCGAAGAAACCCTGAGGGACTAACCAGGTTGCCAGATAAGCAACAACCATCATCGACAACAGTAATATCAGCGTATGTGGGATTTTAAATTTTTCGTTCATCAGTATCCTAATTTGAATAAGGTATCTTTAACATTAAGATACCTTACAAGGCATTAAAGTGACAAATGCAGGTTAAATTTAAGCCTGCTAGTGTCGAGGCAGAGTTGAGGCTCATTTGGCCATGATGTTTACTCCTGCATATAACCAGGGGGTAGCTTAATGGCAGCCACACCGGAATCTATGGCTGCCTGTGCCACCGCTAGTGCCACACGTTTTAAGAGTCGAGGATCCATAGGTTTAGGGATAATATAATCCTTACCAAAACTAAGACTATCAATGTTACTAGCAGCCAGTACTTCTTTGGATACTGGCTCTTTAGCAATACTACGAATTGCATCAACCGCAGCAATTTTCATTTCATCGTTAATTTGTGAGGCACGTACATCCAAAGCCCCACGGAAAATAAACGGAAAGCACAGTACGTTATTCACTTGATTAGGGTAATCAGACCGTCCTGTTGCCATAATTAAGTCATCCCGTACTTGATGAGCCAACTCAGGTTTAATTTCAGGATCAGGATTGGAGCAAGCAAAAACAATGGGGTTAGGCGCCATTAACTTCAGTGCTTCAGGTGGCAATAAATTAGGCCCCGATACACCAATGAATACGTCTGCGCAGTCTAAGGCATCCTCTAAGGTGCGCTTGTCGGTGTTATTGACAAATAACTTTTTGTGGCTGGTGAGATCTTTGCGACGAGTATGGATCACACCCTTTCTATCAAGCATGTAGATACGCTCGCGTTTAGCGCCGCATTTAACCAACAACTGCATACAAGCGGTGGCTGCAGCACCCGCGCCTAAACATACGATAGTGGTATCGCCAATATTTTTGCCCTGAATTTCCAACGCGTTCAACATGCCTGCGGCGGTGACTATAGCAGTACCGTGTTGGTCATCATGAAAAACAGGTACGGCGCAGCGTTTAATTAGCTCTTGCTCAATCTCAAAACATTCAGGTGCTTTAATATCTTCTAGGTTAATCCCACCGAAAGTATCTGCAATATTCACTACTGTGTTAATAAATTCTTCGGTTGTAGTATGTTTCACTTCGATATCGATAGAATCGATATTAGCAAACCGCTTAAACAACAATGCCTTGCCTTCCATCACGGGTTTAGACGCAAGAGGACCTAAATTACCTAAGCCTAAAATGGCCGTGCCGTTTGAAATAACCGCCACTAAATTTCCTTTGCCTGTGTATTTATAAGCAGCATCGGGATCGGCGGCAATCTCACGAACTGGTTCAGCCACGCCAGGGCTGTATGCTAGCGCTAAGTCAGTGACACTTTCGGCAGGTTTAGTGAGCTCAATGCTGATTTTTCCGGGTACAGGTTTGGCATGGTAATCAAGGGCTTGTTGGCGAAAATCAGACATGTGGTGGTAAATCCTTTGTATAGGTTTTGGTGGTTAGGAGATCTAGTGCCCTTTTCACCTCAATTTTTTTAAAATGTTAAACAATTGTTATCCAAAATGTAACATAGCCAATAGAGCAACACATAATTAAGGTTCGTATACCCAACATAATTCACCGTGATTTAACATAATTCATAATGGTGGTGGTAATTTTTAACAGCCTACTAAAAGGCAAATTTAACGCACAAAAAAGGCGCTAAATAAGCGCCTTTTCGATGTCTTGTCAGACGACAAACAGTTTTAGCTTTTCTTAAGAGCAGCAAAACGTTTGTTGAATTTATCAACGCGACCACCGGTGTCAACGTTACGTTGCTTACCAGTATAGAAAGGGTGGCAAGACGAACATACGTCTAAGTTGATGTCTTTTTTCAAAGTAGAACGTACTT
>QIJM01000056.1 GCA_003232445.1 Paraglaciecola arctica | reverse complement strand
ACTCGTGATTACGCAGTGAAACAAAATATCACTATTATTCGTAACCGAGTTAATCAGCTTGGAGTCGCTGAGCCAACTGTGCAAAAGCAAGGGCCAGACCGGATTGTAGTACAACTGCCTGGTATTCAAGACACCGCTAAAGCCAAAGAAATACTTAATGCGACTGCAACCTTAGAATATCGTGAAGTCGATCTTGAAAATGATGTGCGTGATGCTATTAATGGCCGCGTGCCTGCGGGATCTGAATTGTTACCTTATGATAAAGGCGGTCCGCAATTACTCAAGAAAAAAGTCATTGTTGCGGGCAGTTCAATTATCGACGCCAACAGTGGTGTGGATCAATTTGGTATGCCAAGGCGCCAAGATGCTCAACTTCACTAAACGAGCAGTGGGCAAACCTATGGCTGTGGTCTTTATTGAATTTAAAGCCACGGGTGAGCGAGACGAAAACGACAAGTTGATTTTTAAAGAGGAAAGGCGTGTCATCAGTGTGGCGACTATCAACGGTGTTTTTATTTAGTAACCAGTTTGAAACGACTGGATTAGACTCCCCGCAAGAAGCTTTTGATTTAGCGTTATTATTAAGAGCCGGAGCTTTGATTGCACCTATTCAAATTATTGAAGAGCGCACAGTCGGCCCAAGCCTAGGCCAAGAAAATATCGACTTAGGCACACAAGCTATTATTTATGGTTTTATTGCAGTGCTTATCTTTATGCTGATTTACTACAAAAAATTTGGTTTTGTTGCCAACATCGCTTTGACCCTCAACTTAGTCATGATTATTGGCATTATGTCGATGGTGCCTGGCGCCACACTTTCGTTGCCTGGCATGGCTGGTATAGTTCTAACTGTAGGTATGGCGGTTGATGCTAACGTACTGATATTTGAGAGAATACGTGAAGAAATTAGAGATGGACGAAGTCCGCAGCAGGCTATTCATCATGGCTATGATAGTGCATTTTCGACCATATTAGATGCCAATGTTACTACTTTCCTTGTGGGTTTGATTTTGTTTTCTGTAGGTACTGGACCAATAAAAGGTTTCTCCATTACCTTGATGATCGGGATCATCACTTCAATGTTCACTGCGATCATTGTGACTCGTGTAATCGTTAATGCATGGTGGGGCGGTAAACGTCTGACCAAGTTATCAATCTAGGAGCGCCAACATGCAAATATTAAATATGAAAGAAACCATCGCCTTTATGTCGCTGAGAAAACCAGCGGCTATTTTGTCGGTGCTTTTGATTATCGGTTCGCTGACGTCTTTGGCCATTAATCAGTTGAATTGGGGATTAGATTTTACTGGCGGTACCCAAATTGAAGTGGGTTATGGGCAAACTGCAGATTTAGCACAAATTCGTAGACAGCTAGAGGCATCAGATTTTAACGATGCCGTGGTACAAAACTTTGGCAGTAGCCAAGACGTACTTATCCGCTTGGCTTCACGGGAAGGTGTAAAACCCTCTGATTTAGGTGATGCTGCATTAAAGATACTCAAAGAAGCAGACAGCACAGCAGAAATGCGTGGCAGTTCTTATGTCAGCTCCAGTGTAGGTGAAGAGCTTACCGAACAAGGCGGGCTGGCCATGCTGGTGGCGCTGATTTGTATCCTTATTTATGTGGCATTACGTTTTGAATGGCGTTTTGCTTTAGGTTCGGTAGCCGCGTTAACTCATGATGTGATCCTGACTTTGGGATTATTCTCGATATTGGGTTTAGAGTTCGATTTAACCGTATTGGCTGCGGTGTTGGCGGTAATAGGTTATTCACTTAACGATACAATCGTGGTGTGTGATCGTATTCGTGAAAACTTCCGCAAAATACGTAAAGGTGAGTCAGAAGAAATTATCAATATTTCTCTGACGCAAACCTTGAATCGAACCATAGTGACCTCCTTGACCACCATTTTGGTACTACTTTCTTTGTTCTTCTTAGGTGGTGCGACCATCCATGGTTTTGCTACAGCATTATTATTTGGTGTAGTAATCGGTACTTATTCTTCAATCTACGTTGCAAGCTTAGTTGCTTTGACATTAGGTATCAGCAAAGAAGACTTAATGCCGACTGAAATAGAAAAAGAAGGCGCAGATCAAGACCCTGTAGTTTAGGTTGCTAAAAACAAAGATTATTACTACAGAAAACAGAGGCTGCGCGCACAGAGAAAAGTTAGAAAATCCAATGCTTTTCTCTGTGTCTTCTGTGGTTCAAAATCTTTTTCTCACCTAAAACACATTTTCTAACAGTCTTTTGTACCCATTTAGAAGCCTGAATAGGGTATATTTTGTGGCTACAAATATTCAAAATAATAACATCAGGAAATATTATGACTTCATCGACCGGGCACAACACAATACTCGTCCTTTTGATTGGCGCTAGCATATTACTGAGTGCTTGTGGTTCAACCGACAAAGCTAAGTCTGTGACTATATCAACTCAGCCCGAACCACAGAATGAAATAGTAAAAAGCCCTATCGATAATCGTGAATACGCATCTATTGTGTTAGATAACCAACTTGAGGTTATGCTGGTATCTGATCCCAGTATCGAAAAATCAGCGGCTGCCTTAAGTGTGGCGGTTGGGTCTTTGCAAGAACCAAAAGAGTTTGGTGGCTTGGCTCATTATCTTGAGCATATGTTATTTTTAGGTACCACAAGTTACCCAACTGTAGGCGACTACAGTGAGTTTATTAGTCGTAACGGTGGCAGTCAAAATGCTTACACTGAGCTTGACCATACTAACTATATGGTGGCGGTGAATAACAATGCCTATGAAGAGGCTTTGTCACGTTTTAGTGAGTTTTTCTATGAAGCTATCTTAGACGAAAGTTATGCTGATAAAGAGCGCAATGCAGTACATTCCGAATGGACCATGAAAGGGCCTAACGATTGGGTTATCTTGCAACAACTTAACGGTTCTACCCTGAACCCCGAACATCCCATCTCGCAATTTAACTGGGGTAATTTAGACTCGTTGGCGGATAAAGAAAACAACAAGTTACAAACTGCTTTAGTCGATATGTATAACACTTATTACTCAGCCAACTTAATGAAAGGCGCAATGATCAGCAATTTGCCTATCGCGGATATGAAAAAACTGGCCAAGAAACATTTTGGCCAAGTGCCGAATAAGAATACACCGCGTCCAAAAATGACAGTAGCGGTAGCCAAACCCGAGCATTTGAGAAAAGTGGTGCATTACATCCCGCAAACTGAAATGAAACAGTTACGCATAAATTTTGTGATTGAAAATAATGCACAACAATTTGCGGTTAAACCTAATGGTTATGTTAACTATTTACTCGCCAACGAAATGCCTGGCACCCTAGCATCAGCCTTGCGCGATGCCGGATTCAGCGACGCGGTGTATTCAAACTACGATGCGGATGAATATGGCAATGCAGGCAGTTTCACCTTATACATCGATTTAACTGAAGCCGGTGTGCAAAATCGCGACAAAGTTATGGGCGCAGTGCTTAAGTATTTAGCGTTATTGCGGGAAAAGGGTGTTAATCCTCGATACTTCAACGAAATTAAGCAGTCGCTAAGCAATAGTTTTCGCTTTAAAGAAAAAATCAACGATTACCGCTATGCGATGAAAATTGCCGCTGATTTACAACACACTCCTGCTGAATATGTATTAAGCAGTGCATACGAATATCAACGTTTTAACCCCGAAGTGATCCAAGCTGTACTCGACCAATTGACTTTGGACAACGCACGCATTTTTTATATAGATAAAGAGCAACCGGGTGAACAGGGCATGCAATATTTTGCTGGTAAATACAGCGTGCATGATATCAATGCTGAATTAGAGCAAAAGTGGCAACAACTGTCTGCGCAGTTCGCTTTAGCTTTGCCAAGAGCCAACAGCCTAATGCCAGAGAGTTTTGATTTGGTTACTGCTATGCATACCGATAAACCAGCGCAATTAGTGTCAGAACCAGGTCACACCGTACACTTAGGCCATTCAGCTCTGTTCGAGCAGCCTAAGGGTAGGGTTACGCTTGATTTAAATAGTGGATTAACTAAATCTAGCGCAAAAAATCACGTTTTAGCTGACCTGTTAGCCCGAGGCTTAGGCCAACAGTTAACCGAACTTCAATCTGAAGCGGGCGCTGCAGGCATGGGGTTGAATACCCGTTTGTCTAATGGCTTGTCACTCACTGCTAGCGGTTTTACTGATAAACAAGGGGTGCTTTTGGCTAATGCGTTAAAACAAATATTAGATTTTGATATTAGCGAAAGTGAATTAGCCAACCTTAAAGCTAGCTTTAAGTCGGATATACAAAGTAGTAAACGACAAATTTTACTCAATCAGCTATTCCCTAAATTTAGTCAAGTGGTGAATTTAGATGAGTTTAGTGATGAAGCTCTACTTGCTGAAGTGGACGGGATATTACCGTCTGATATTAAAGTATTCAGAGACCGATTGTTAAAACAGGCTAACTTCAGGGTATTTGCTTTTGGTAATTATTCCGATCAGCAAGTGAACGAGTTATCTGATTTGGTTTTGAATCAACTGCCTGAAGAACGCCAAGTAACCAAAGTGTATCAAACACCACTACTGCAACCTGAGCCCGGGAAAATCTACAGCTGGCAAGAAGATGTAGAAATGACGGACATAGGTTTAATCGATGCCTATTTGGCGCCTCGAAATGATGCAGACTTAGCTGCTGCAAGAATGTTATCACAAATTATTCGCCCTGCTTTATTTAAACAAATCAGAACAGAAGAGCAACTGGCCTATGCCGTTGGTTTTTTTGGTCAAACATTTAGGCAACAAATGTTGGTGGCTTATTACATTCAATCACCGGCTAAGGGGCTGGCAGAAGTAGATGAACGGATCGCATTATTCCGCAAAGGATTTACTCAGCAGTTAGCCACCATGACTGCCGATGAGTTCGCGACCACTAAAAACAGTGTGTTGATCACTTTAACTCAACCCGCGAAAAATTTATCCGAAGAGATGGGCAAATTTACCGGTGATTGGCGCAACCAGCAATGGCAATTCGATAGTCGAGAACGACTGATCGCTGCGATAGAAAAAGTCACCTTAGACGACGTGCTAAATCTTTATAACCGTATTGAAGGTGGTACAGATTTCGGTCAAGTACTGATCCAAATGCGTGGCACTAAATTTGCCGACAAAGCCTTTATTGAACCTGAAGGAGCAATTAAGGTCACAGAT
>QIJM01000437.1 GCA_003232445.1 Paraglaciecola arctica | reverse complement strand
TGCAAAAAAAGCACCTTGGCTTTTCCTACGCTGATATCTCATCTGAACTGTTAAAACTTTGGGGTATACCCATAGATATTTCGCATATAGTGTCAAAAATACATGTTAGCGAACACTCTGCTCAGAGCAAAGAAGAAGAAATTATTCAACTCGCTTATTTATTAGCGCTGAATAATGTTAACAGTGAACTGTATTCGAAGCATGCCGATGTAACTGAGGATATGTACGAAGGTTTGGGGATTGATTTAGAATGTGTTAACAATGCACTAGATTTCAGTAATTTGCAGTTAATGAGTGCATTGGCTTTGTTTAGCCCATCGTCATTCGCGATGTTCTAAAGACATACTTGGCGATTGGAAGGCCGCAAGAATATATACTCTCTTATGAGTGCCCGCATTACACCCAAAACAACAGGTTTTAGATGACTACATCAACAAAAATCAATCTACACTTTGCGCATGCTAATGGGTTTCCTGCAGGTAGCTACCAACAAATCTTCAATCAATTCCCCGATGATTTCGAGGTACATGCACTAACCAAGTTTGCTCATTCAGAACGTTTTCCAGTCAACGCTAACCTAGGTAATCAAGTTACAGAGTTGATTGATTATTTAACGCATAAGGTGGCTAAACCTGTTTATGTTGTGGGGCATTCAATGGGAGCCGTGGTGTCTTTTATGGCGGCCTGTGAAAGACCTGATTTAATCAAAGGGGTAATAATGCTAGATCCTCCTATCGCCTCTGGGCTGGCGAGAATAGCGTTTAAACTGTTAAAATATTCACCCTTGATCGACAAGTTTTCACCTGCCGGTAAAACCAAAGTGCGTTGTCAAAGTTGGCCTTTAGGCACAGACTTAATGGCTTATTTTAAAGCTAAGGCTTTATTCAAAAATTTTCAATTGGAATGTATCCAAGACTACGTATCAGCTGCCATTGATGAACGAGAAGGGCAGTTAAAACTCAACTTTGACGTACAGATTGAAGCAAGCATTTACCGTAATGTGCCGCATAATATCAATCAGTACTACAATCGTCTGTCTGTGCCAGGTTTACTGGTTACTGGAAGTCATAGTGATGTGTGTATCCCATCGCTTTTAGCTACTTTTGTTAAAAAGAGCAATATTGAACATCTTATTTTTGAAGACGGTGGGCATATGTTCCCTTTGGAAAAACCACAGCAAGTAGCAAACGTTATTACTGATAGAATTCGCTTATGGGAGAAGGCGAGCGTCGCTCAATAAAAAGCCGCTGATTTAGCGGCTCTGCAATAACCAGGTCGATGTTTTAAGGCCTAGTATCCTACTTTTAGCCCTAACATTTCTCGGGTAACTAATACTACGCCTTTTTCTGTGACTCTGAATCCTCTGGCTAAATCGTCTTCACGACTATGACCTATCACGGTGCCTTCGGGGATCACACAACCACGGTCAATAATGGCTTTACGTATTCGGCAATTGCGTTCAACTTCAACGTCTGGCAATAATACAGCATCTTCTATTTCGCTGTAAGAATGCACTCTGACGTTAGAGAAACATAAACTGCGGCGTAAAGTTGCACCAGAAATAATGCAGCCACCTGAAACCACTGAGTTAATCGCTGTACCTCTGCGATTATCCTCTTCCCATACAAACTTGGCGGGAGGCAATTGTTCTTGATAGGTCCAAATCGGCCATTTTTTATCATATAAGTTGAGTGCAGGTACAGGTGCTACCAACTCCATATTGGCTTGCCAGAATGAGTCTAAGGTACCTACATCACGCCAATAAGCTTCTTGTTCCCCATCATCACTTTCGAATTGGAACGCATAAACTGAGCCTTCTTTGATGATAGAAGGAATAATATCTTTGCCAAAGTCTCGTTCAGATCCAGATGTTTCGGCATCTGCCTTTAATTGCTCAAACAAAAACTCAGTATTAAATACATAATTGCCCATTGAGGCTAAACATTTGGTTGGATCGTTAGGCAAAGGAGTAGGGTTCTCAGGTTTTTCTTCAAAGCCAATGATTTTGAAATTTTCATCTACCGACATAACACCAAATTGCCCAGCGGCTTCTTCTAACGGCACGGGCATACAGCTTATTGTCATTTTTGCTCCCGACTCGGCATGTTGTGCAATTAAATTACCGTAGTCCATTTTGTAGATATGGTCACCTGATAACACCAAGACATATTTAGGCAGTTCGTCACGAATAATATCGATGTTTTGAAAGACGGCATCTGCCGTGCCTTCATACCAGTTATCTGAAAAGCGCTGTGATGCGGGGAGAATTTCAACCGACTCGCCTAGTTCTTTCTTAAAATGCCCCCAACCTCTGACTAAATGCCGAATGAGTGAGTGAGATTTGTATTGGGTCACCACGCCAACATTGCGGATCCCTGAATTAATACAATTGGATAATGGAAAATCGATAATACGAAACTTGCCGCCAAAATATAAGGCTGGTTTTGCCCGCCAATTAGTTAGTTCATAAAGTCTTGAACCTCTACCACCGGCTAAAATTAGTGCGTAGGTATCACGTGTTAAATTACTGATATAACGAGACGGTTGGTTCGCCATAAGTCCTTACTCCTGTCCAGTTAACATTTTTCTAGCCGTTTACTTTTTATTTTACCTACTACTTGATCGAGTTTACACGACAGTTGACTAAATTCAATGAGCACTATTTAGCCTATAGATAAATAAAGCATCTCAGTTAAAAACGAGTAAAATAATACACTTAATGACTTGATAAATCTGTCGTTTACTAGTTAACTATTAACTCAATCGAGATATATTGTTTGTTCATGGCGTTATCAAATCTAGGATAGGCGCGATTAAGGGTGGTGAAATGGGACGTTTTACAGTGCATGGGAGTATCGATGTATATACTCAAGATAGAATTTTATTGGTCGAAGGTTGTGGGCCTTGGAATTTAGAAGCAGTAAAAGAGGCGTATAACCGCTTTAACCCCTTACTGGAAACTTTGTATGGCAGCCCTTGGGGGGCATTAGTTGTATTACGTGGTGATCCTATTTATGTGCCAGATGCTGCCGAGCATCTAATAAAAACAATCAAACATGAACGTAGGAAGGGCAGAGTTGCTAGCGCCATTTTAGTTAGCGAGTCTAACTCACCAGAGTTTGCAAAACGCCACTTGAGTGAACTGCATACAAAAGCCGGTGACACACACCGTTTTTTTTCTGATAAAGAAGACGCTGCTTGGTGGTTGGTGCAAAAAATCACCTCAGCGCAAGCGGTATAAAACGTGACAGCCGCTACGCTTGCAGACAATGAATGGGTATGTAGCCGCTTATGTACGGCTTTTCTTCCAAGCTTGTAACAATAGAACTATGCCGACCACAAAAAACGGGATACTCAAAGCTTGCCCCGTATTTATCCAAACTTCACCAGTGTATGCGGCTTGTTTTACTTTTACGAATTCAATACCGAACCTAGCAGTAAATACCATACATAAAAATGCGCCAAATAGTGCTCCTGCTTGGTTTTTAATGTTTGAAAAGCGATATAACAATATTAACGCTATAAATATACTCAAGTAAGACAAAGACTCATATAGCTGGGCTGGATGCCTCGGCAGTAGATCAATGCGCGCAAATACCACCGCCCAAGGTACATCAGTCTGAGTACCGATAATTTCGGAATTCATAAAATTAGCAAAACGAACAAAGAAACCAAATAATGCAGTAGAAATGGCGAGTCTGTCTAACAACCACAAATACTCAATTTTATGTTTTCTTTGGAAAAAATACACCGCAATGATCACGCCTAAGCCACCCCCGTGGCTGGCAAGGCCTCCTTCCCATATAGCTAATATTTTCAGCGGGTTACTGAGGTAAAACTCTGGATCATAAAATAAGCAATGACCGAGTCTGGCACCTATAATAATGCCAAAAGCACAATACATCAGCCCTGTATCAAGTAATTCCAGGTTGATTTTTTCTCGTTGGAATATCCATTTCATTACTTGCAAACCGGCTAAAATAGCGGTGGCAAATAAAGCACCGTACCAATGTATTTTTAATCCAAAAAACTCAACTAATACTGGGTCTGCGTCCCAAGTAAAAAATTCCATTCAATCTACCTTACTGCTGTTTATGTGTTTCTTAAGGGAATATAAGTATTGTACCCGAATGAGTTTTTCGAACACGTGCTTGTTTATTGTTTAATCGCGTTTTTTAATGCGAAGGCGGGGGGGATTACCTGTTATGACCACGTAGTAAGCCAATACGCATAGCAGTGAAAAAACGATCATACTGATACTGATATATTGCCAGCCATCCACAAATAGTGTGTAAAACAACATACCCACTACCATTAAAGTAGGCGATGCAACTAATGCAATCATCACTCTAACATTTGCAGGTAGTGAGGTGCGAGATGAGTTTTGTTCAGTCAAAAAGTTTGCCTTATGCTGTTAGGGCTAGCGCCACCTTGGAATTAGACTGCCTGCCTAAAGCTTGCATTATATTTAATCCCGCCTGAGTCAGCCGTTTAAGATTGATACCCGTTTCGATATTCATACCGTCGAGCATATAGACTAAATCTTCCGTGGCGACATTACCAGAGGCACCTTTTGCATAAGGGCAACCGCCCAAACCCGATACTGCGCTATCTACCACGGATATACCCTGTTGCAGGGCAACCAATATATTTGCCAATGCTTGACCGTAGGTATCATGAAAATGCACTGCCAATTTATCTTTTGGGATACAACTTAAAACGGCATTTAACATTTGTTGTGTTTTTACTGGAGTGCCGACACCAATAGTGTCGCTTAAGGATACTTCATAGCAGCCCATATCAATTAGCTGTTGACTAACCTCTACCACTTTTTGAGAGGTAATTTGGCCTTCATAGGGACAACCCAATACACAAGATACGTAACCCCGAACGGGAAGTTGATGTTTTTGCGCCAGCTCTATCAGCGGTAAAAATCGCTCTAGACTTTGTGCGATAGAACAATTGATGTTTTTTTGCGAGAAGGCTTCTGACGCCGCGCCAAAAACCGCAACTTCGTCTACTTGTGCTTCAATCGCGGCTTCCAGCCCACGTAAATTTGGAGTCAGTGCCGTATAGCGAACATTGT
>QIJM01000201.1 GCA_003232445.1 Paraglaciecola arctica | reverse complement strand
TAAAACAACGCCAACCTCAAATGAATATTGTGATCACTTACGCGACTGAAGGTTGGCGAGTGGCCAAAGAGTTGGCAGAGAACAATATCCCAGTGATCCTTGACCCCGAAGCTAATCTACCCTTTGGTTTTGATCAATTAGGTTCAACCCTAAAAAATGCTGGCAGATTAGCTGCTGCTGGTGTCAAAGTGAGTATCGGCATGGAAACCCACAACATCCGCTTAGCAAGACAACATGCAGGTAATGCCGTTGCCAATGGATTAAGTTGGGATCAGGGGCTAGCGGCTTTAACCATCAATGTGGCTAGGTTATATGGCATTGATGATAAGTTAGGTAGTCTCGAAGTTGGAAAAATAGCTGATGTGGTGATTTGGTCTGGTGATCCGCTTGAGGTCACTGAGGCCGCCGAGATGGTATTGATAGCAGGGGAGAAAATCGATATGCAGTCTAGGCAAAGTAAACTCAGAGACCGCTATTTAAAATTACAATCGGATAAACCGATGCAGTATGTTCGTCCTTAGATAAGGTCAACAGACCCAAAAAAAGACAATAAAAAAACCGAGTTATTTAACCCGGTTTTTTTTATTTGGTTTTTTCAAACACTCACATCGACCAAAGAGCCTACTCGCTGATATTGCGCTGGAGTTGGCGACTGAACTTCTTGCACTGCCGGTGTTTCTAACGTGGCTTGTTGTTCAGCACGATTGACCTGCTGTACAGAGCCTGTTTGAGTCGGTGCAATCTGCGCGAGTGAACCAGCACCTGATGAACTTATTTCCATACCGTACTCCTATTATTATTAGAGTGAATTCACCGTCATTTTAGTGGGTTATTTTTTATTTTGCTAGGAAAAATAATCTCACCTAATGTTTTTTGCATATCTTTCGCTATGATAATTTGTGCTTCAGCATTTGGATGAATACTATCTCGTTGCATCAAATTTTTATCTAAGGCAATGTTTTGTAAAAAGAAAGGAAGCATTATCACAGTATATTCTTCGGCTAGTTGCGCATAACTTCCGGTAAACATTTGGGTGTATCTTTTTCCGTAATTAGTCGGTACTTGCATTTGTTGCAGTATGACTTTTACTTTCTTTTTTTGAGATAATTGAATGATTTTCTCCAGATTATCGCGCATCTTGCTCACTGGATGACCTTGCAAACCATCATTTCCACCCAGTTCAACAAAAATATGAGTAGGACTATGCTGCTCTAACAACCTGGGTAATCTGGCAAGCGCGCCGTCTGTGGTTTCACCGCTGATGGCAGCATTAATAATATTTACATCTTGATCTTGCCACGCATCTTGTAACAAACTTACCCAGCCTTGCTCTTGCTTTAAACCATAGGCAGCGCTTAGGCTATCACCTAGAACAAGTAATTTGGTTTCTTTAGCCTGTAACTGATCTGAAATCAGTAACAAGGGTATAATGATCAACAATATATAAATTTTATTTCGTAACGAATTGGTATTAAGAAACAGCACTATGACTCCAACAACTATGATTAAGACAAACGGTATTAGTAAAACAGTTACTACGACTCAAGGTCAATTACAGATCCTCAAGCCAATTAGCTTTGAAGTCAAGGCGGGTGAGTCAATTGCCATAGTAGGCGCGTCAGGCTCAGGAAAATCTACTTTGCTTAGCTTGTTAGCGGGGCTAGATGAGGTAAGCGAAGGGGAAATATACATAGATGGTCAAGCCATGCAAAACATGGACGAAGAGCAGCGTGCCCAGCTAAGAGGAGCGAAAGTAGGCTTTATTTTTCAAAGCTTTATGTTGGTTCAAAGCTTAACTGCGCTAGAAAATATTATGTTACCAGCCGAAATAGCTGGGCATGACGATGCGAAAAAAAGAGCATTGGATATTCTAGAATTAGTCGGGCTAGATCACAGAGCCAGCCACTACCCAAATCAATTGTCGGGCGGTGAACAGCAACGTGTGGCGATAGCGCGAGCGTTTATTTCTCAACCTAAAATTTTATTTGCAGATGAACCCACAGGTAATTTAGATGCAGACAACAGTGACAAAATTGAAAAGTTAATGTTTGAGTTAAATAAAAATTCCCATACCACTTTAGTCTTGGTGACTCATGACTCTGAGTTGGCAGGCAAATGTCAGCGTCAATTGCATATGCAAGCGGGTGAATTAACTGAGGTTTTCTCAAACTCACCGAGTGAGCAAACTGCTCGTCAAGTGGTTTAGTGATATGACTAATTATACTTTGAGTTTAGCTTGGCGACTGTTTCGTCATGAGACTAAACGTGGCGAGTTAACTATCATACTGCTGGCCATTATTTTATCTGTGGCTTCTGTGTTATCCCTATCTTTATTCAGTGAACGTCTTAAATCTGCTCTTACTGAAAAAAGTGCCGAGTTTATTGCAGCCGATAGGGTACTTGGATCAAACAGGCCTGTTGATCTTGCTTGGATTGAGAAAGCCCAAGAGATGGGTTTAAACACGGCGCATCAAACCTATGCTCGCTCTATGGTTTTTGCTAGCGAACAAATGGACTTAGTCGACCTAAGAGCTGCTGATACAGGTTATCCGCTCAAAGGCACAGTCAAAGTAGCCGATGAGCCCTTCGTACAAGGTGTTGCGATAGACCGTCTACCTGAATCAGGAGAGGCGTGGATTGAATCTCAATTGTTTCAGACCTTAGCGATTAAAGTTGGCGACAATATTGAAGTAGGTGACAAAATATTTAGGGTCAGCAAAGTCTTGACCGAAGTACCTGACGCGGGTTTTAGTGTGTTTGGAGGCGATCCTAAGGTATTGATATCAAAAGTGGATTTAGCAGCAACTAAGGTTGAAGGTCCCGGTAGTCGAATGAATTATAGCTATTTCTTTACAGGCAATAGTGGCGATTTGGATGATTATTACGATTGGCTTGAGCCGCAACTCGATCGTGAAATCCATGATTGGGACTCTATTGAAGACGATGAATCTGGCATTGGCCGAGCGGTGGGTAGGGCAGGGCAATACTTTTTATTGGCCAGTTTGTTAGCCATTGTTTTGGCCGCTGTTTCTATAGCCGTGGCTGCGCAGCGTTACAGTCTGCGTCATTACGATCCTGTCGCGATTATGAAAACTTTAGGCGCACCGAAAAAAATGGTGCAGCAAATCTATCTGTTACAGATTTTGTTTATTACCGCACTAGGTATCACCATTGGCGTGATATTAGGCTTTCTTATACAACAGCTGGTAGTAGCGGCTATTGCTGGCAAAGTGGACGTGTCGATAGATGTGTGGCATTGGCGGCCACTTATTATCGCCATTTTTACCGGCACTGTATGTGCGGTATTGTTTTCTTTATATCCCTTGATGAAACTATTTTCGGTATCGCCACTGCGCGTGTTGCGCCGTGACTTAGGCGCAAATTTAAGTTCAAGGCTGATCCAGTTTGTGGCTTCGGGCGGCGCTATATTTTTGTTGATGTGGGCATATAGCCAAAATATTAAGGTCAGCGCTATTTTGTTTGTTTCAGGAATTATCTTGGTAGTCAGTTTGTTAGCTGTTACCTATGGTTTGATTTGGGTGGGGCGTAAATTCGGCCAAGGTAAAATGGGTGCGTGGCAGTTAGCTTGGGCCAGAATTCATCGCCGAGCAATGGATAATAGTGTGCAATTGATTAGTTTTGCCGTGACTATTATGCTGCTTTTGATCGTGTTAGTGATGCGCAACGACATGGTGCAACAATGGCAAGAGCAGTTACCACAAGGTACGCCTAATTACTTCTTAGTGAATATCAGCCAAGCGCAGCAGCCAGATTTACAACAACACTTTGTTAGCAACCAAGTCGAGATAGATAAATTCTATCCTGTTGTTCGAGGGCGGTTTGTTGCAGTCAACGATGAAAAGGTGCGCACAGCGATATCCAAAGAAGATCCAGACGAACAAAATAATGGCCGCGATGGGTTAGGCAGAGAAGCCAATTTAACCTGGAGTAATACTCTGCAAAAGGGTAGCGAAGTGATCCAAGGAAAATGGTTAGGCGCAAACAATAATAGCGACACCGCAGCACAAAGACCTTACGAAGTGTCTATCGAAGAAAGTATCGCAGAGCGTATGCGACTTAGCTTAGGTGATAAGTTAACCTTTAATATTGGCAGTGAAATTGTCGAGCTTAAAGTAACCAGTATCAGAAGGGTTAACTGGCAATCTATGCAGCCGAATTTCTTCTTTGTGATTGAACCTCGTGCGTTGAAAAGCTTTATTCCTACTTATATCTCTAGTTTTAATTTACCGAGTGAGCGCAAAGCCGATATCACTCAATTGATGCAGCCTTTTGCTAACGTCACCTTGATTGATGTTGATGCGCGAATTAATCAACTGCGAAATATCGTCGATCAAGTATCGATGGCCGTCGAGTTTATTCTGATCTTAGTCTTAGCAGCAGGTGCATTGGTACTTGTTGCCCAAGTGCAGGCCAGTATGGACGAACGTCAACAGGAATTAGCTATTCTGCGCACGCTAGGTGCCAAAGGCAGTTTAATTAGAGCCAGTGTGCTGTTTGAATTTATCATCATTGGAGTGGTGGCAGGTGCGATGGCCGCAGCGGCCAATGAACTCAGTTTGTATATGCTGCAGACCCAAATATTCGAAATGCCCGCCAGTTGGCATTTAGAGTATTGGGCTATTGCGCCGCTAGCGGGTTAGCGGGTGCGTTGGTGGTGGGCACTCTTGGTGCTTTAGGCTGTTGGCGTTTGTTGTCACTCAACACCAGTCATTTGTTGCGTCAGATGGTGTAGATATGAGGATAAGTTGATACCTATATTCTACTTTCAAGTTTTGTGTAAACTTTTCCTTTTCCGCGCTTACCCGCCACTAGAATATAAACAACTAACTCATTATCTATAACTTCATAGGCAAGTTTATAACCAGCAGAACGCAGTTTAATTTTATAAACTGATTCATAATCACTGAGTTTATCTGCCGGAACTCGCGGATTCTTTAGCCGCTCCTCCAGTTTCTTTTTGAACTGACTTTTTACCGAGCCTCCAAGCTTCTTCCACTCTTTTAATGCAGCAGGTAAGAACTTGAGTTTATAGGTCATCTAAAGATACTTCTATAGCTAGACGTTTATCTTTACTACGCTCCTCCACTAGCTTTGAAAGCTCGAAATCGTCTAGCATATCCATTAAGGATTCATAGGTCTCCGCAGGAATAAGGTAGGCTGCTGGCTTGTTATGGTTAAGAATAGCAATAGGTGACCCACTAGCTTGAGCGAGTAGAGCGGAAGGGTTTTTCTTTAATTCTGAGATGCTTACAGAATAATCAGCTAAAACTTGGTGCATGAGAACCTCAAATATGACCTAAATATAGGGCTTATTTTAGCTCATATTTAAAGCATATGCTATCCAGCATATGAAACTTCAGAGAAATACTCATCACGTATATCGGTTAATGTATCACTTTGTTTGGATCCCGAAGTATCGTCACAAAGTATTTGTTGAGCCCTATCGCGAAGCGATGAAGGCTATTATTCACAAAATTGGTTATGACTACGATTTTGATATTCAGGCGTTAGAAATTCCAGAAGACCATATCCATATGGCTATCAAAGGGGAACCCAAAGTAGCCCCTAGTCATGTAATGCAAGTTATAAAAAGCATCTCAGCGAGAGAGTTTTTTAAGTTATACCCAGAGATAAAAAAGTGATATTTTTGGGTCTGAGTGCAACGTTTTGTTATGCATTATTTACAGCCAATATTATTTTTAAATAAAAACTAGCGGTGAAACATGAAATTTATTGCTAATTTTTTTTACCTGCTCAATATTCAGTGTTCTTTTTCCAGTCAGTATTTCAGATACCACTCCCTGGCTTCCAATTTCTTTTAAGTCGGATTGTTTCAATCCATGCTCTTGCATAAGATATTTTAAAGCGTCTATGGGCGATGACGCATTTATTTTATATTCTTGGGTTTCATAATTCTTTATTAGATTACCAATTGTTTCCATAACTGGTGCTAATTTATGATTTTGGTCATTGCCTACTTCATCAATTAAGTTGTCGAGTGTTTTTACTAAAGCTTGGTATTCTTTTTCAGAGTGAGGTACTGAAAATATAGCTTTTACTGCAGGCCATGCTTTGGAGATATTTTCTAATTGGCTATTCATGATTCTTTCCACTTCCCCTTATCATATTCCTTATGCGTTAAAACATAGCGAATATATAAGCATTGAGTATTGTAATGTATGGCAGTAATTAATCTTATTTTATTGCCGCCAATATTGAACACTGTTAAATTACCAACCTTATCAGCACTTGGAAATATTTCCCTTAGTTGCGAAAAGCTAGTTATTTTGCTTTGTTTGACAATTCGATACCACGTATCTAGGGCGGTGGAGGTATTTGGGTGTTTTTCAGCAAAGTCTAGTAGTCGTTTTCGAGTGATAATGTGCATGCAACCGATAGTATCTCGCATTGAGATATTTTGCAAGTGCAGCTATATAGTTGGTTTTATTGATTTTTATGCATAACGCCTTGCTCATTGGCTGCCCAAAGTGGCATTTTGTTAGGCTTTTTTATAAAACCATCATAGCTCATTTATTGTGTTTTTTCTTTTCTGCTTGAGCACCCGCACCCATGCTTCGACGAATAGGGGCAGTGGCACACCTAAACGCGCCGTCCAGCCGCGTATGCCAACTAAAATCAAGCGGGATGGTCCGAAATCCTCGCTCTTGTAAATCCTGCTGTAATTGAACATGTCGTGACTGTACTATGATGGTCTTGGGGTCTAAAATCAAAACATTCGTTCCCAGTTCTTGGCGAGTACATGCGTCAACTTCGATGAATTCATACGTATCGAGAGGTGGTGGCAAAGGGTTAACCAGTGATTCACGATGAATGATTCCTAATCGAGAACCAATCAGTGTCATGCAACAGTCCAGATGGAGAATGCCTGAAGCAATCAACGGCACGGGCACTACCTTCACATCTGTTCCCAATTGGCTTTGCAGCCACTCCACGCCCTTGATGTTGCTACCATACTTGCTCACGCCAACGTAAACGTAAGGTAAATCTATGATGACGTCACCCCCTTCGAGAAAGATGTCGTTCGAGGAGATGGAAACAACATGTGCACTGTTGCAGGTCAACTCATCTAATAGAGAGTCGAATCCACGCCGCTCTTTGCGACGCATTTCGATTTGAAGTTGCCCGACAATTAAAGTATTACCAACAACCATAATTGGGTCACGGGGCAAACATCTGACCGAGTCCGAGTGGTTCTTCTGCCAATGGCGTTATGGAAACTGGGCGATGCACGCTGACTCCATGCTCAATAAGAACTTTCTGCAACGCTTCCAGTTCAGCAACATACTTTTTAGAAATCCATGTAGGGACACGGCGACCCTTTAAAGTCGTATAAAGCATGACTGCCAAAGCCTTTCGCCATCACGAGTTTGTTGACTCAAGTTCAATGGAGTGCATTGCTGGGAAATACAGTTTGGGTGCGATACCTAGCACAACCTCTTCTAGTCGAGACCACTCGTTGTGAACAGATATTTGCATTATATTCTCCTGAAAGCTTGCGGAAATACTTGTGCAAGAAATGTCCTTGTATCTACGAAACTCTATTTTTCGCGAGCCTAACGCCTTTCTATCTCCATTTTTAGACTCAACCTTTTTCGGTTTGAGATGAGCTTCAGTCACTGGCTCCCAATGTCTAAAACAACCACTTTTTTTAACGTCACTCAGCATTCCTTGCTGATATTTCACCGGTTGCGTGATGTCACTTTAGCACGGCCTCGGAATGCATACTGAGCCAAATCATTATGTCCTGGCACTTATGTTCGCACATAAAGGGGTGTAAGTTTCTAACCGGAGACTATTGAAACCTTACACCAAAATTCTCTTTTA
>QIJM01000510.1 GCA_003232445.1 Paraglaciecola arctica | reverse complement strand
GTTTGAGGGTGTTCTTTTCCTACCCACTCAAATAACTCCATGCCATTCATTACTGGCATTGATTGGCTAGAAATAATAAGATCAAAATCATTTCTACACTCAAGCATCAGTCTTGCTTCAATGCCATCTTCGGCAGTCATCACTTTATACCGTTTTCCTAACTCCATTTTTAAAGACATTAAAAAATCAAGCTCATCATCGACTAATAAAATTCTAATTGCTGTCATTTCTTCTGGTTTAACTAGTTCACCCATATATTTTCACCTTCATCCACTTATTTAATAAATTCCAACTTTTCATGTAGGAATAATTATTGGAAAACTTCTGGGTTAATAGTAAGTTCTGTTACCAACTACCAAGGATTTTTCATACACAAGTATTAAATTAGTGGTTAAGCAGGGTGTTTGTCAAACCGATCATTGTGGATCTGACTGACCGTAACAATTATTTACAAAACGAATGCAAAAAATCCAAATATTCATGGTTTTTGTAAGGTATGTGACATAAATTATCACTTTCAGTTGACTGGGGATGGAAAGCTGAATAATTTATTTTTTGGATTTGTAGCAGGGTTAATAATATTAACTTGTCTAGCAAATTTATTGCCAGGTTAATTCAATCGTCCTTTGACCTTTTGGCGGTACATTTTTTCTTTAATTTCACGACCTCGTCGGCGTTTCTTTTTTGAGATAACCGGTGGTTCCACATCAATGATCGGATCTTGATTGATGTTTTGGTTTTTTTCATCGGCAATGATTACCACCCAATAGTATTCATGTTCTGTATTTAAGTTTTTAAGAAATGCCACGCCTATTTGGTCCTGGGTCTTAAAAAAAGCATCTTCACCCAATAACAGTTTTTTATGCGGGGTACTGTTTAAGAAATCAGCGAATACTTGCTCAGCTGATTCTTCACCACCTGCCAGGGCTTCAACCTGGTTGCCGAACAAAGGGTATGTTTTTGGCAGCTTGAAACCATGGTGGCGTAGTAATTGATTGGGAGCCATGTGACCGGCGTTGTGCCAAATATCTTGATTTTCAATGATATAACCAGCTTTAATCAAAGCAATTTCATTCAGTTTTCTATTGCAGTTAATCTGAGATCGCTGTTGATTGGGGTGGGTTTTAATTAATGTAGATAATAACTGGGCTTCTTTACTGTTACCGCACTTCTCATTGTTGGCCAAAGTCAAATTAGCCCAACCGATGTTAGTGAGTAATAAAAAGAAAGTGCTGATGTGGGTTTGTTTAAATGTCATGGGCTAATTGGGTTTTGTTCAGTTTGGATAACTGTTATGGGGCGATTGCTGCGTAAATAATGTACACCACTTCCACAAAAGAAGCCAATTAAGTGGGCCGAGGTCATTGGAACCCATGAGTTGTTAATATCTAGTTGCATGGGACTTATCATATACAAATATGTGAAAAGAATCACCAGGATACTGACCGCTTCAGTCGTTTTCTTTATCTTAATAAGATGATAAAAGTAGGCCCCGGGCAAACAATACAACAAAGCTGAGAAACCCAAATAAGTACCGACATTCATTACTTTTGCATAGACAGCGGTCGCTAGGATGCAACTGATAAAAGCATAAATGATGGTTTTGAGCTTATTCGGAAAAAGGTGTAATAACAGCCCTAAAGCCAACATGTTACCAATTAAGTGCTGGCTGTCATGATGGGTGAAATGTGTACTGAATAATTTTAACAGTTGCCATTCGCTATCTGGTCGATAGGTGGTTATTGATGATGAGAATCCAAACAGCAAAGTCACACTGAGGTTTATAGCCAGTGTGACTAAATAAAACTTAAACAATTGATTGCGCATTTACTTGTTAACCCGCATATTTCATAGGAATGTAGAATTTTAGGATAATTTCAGTGAGTCAGTTTGTTTATTTTGCCGAGAAACCTAGTTATTCTTACGTTTACAGGTAAAACAAATAAAATGGCCGTTGAAATTTTTCTAAAAACCACATAGCGAATTTGGTTACAAACTGTACCTTTGTAATATATTGATATTTTCTTTTAATATCAATATGATAGGTCAAAAATATAGCGATCCTATGAAATATGCGGGTTAATGGTAGATAAGCGATTATTGCGGCTGATCTTTCGAACAAACTTAAGCAAAGTAACCATCAGTAGAAAAATCAAAATATCTCGGTTAACTGACAACTCATAACCTTTTTTTGCTACTACCTTGATATCATCATTGGGGTCTTTTGCCCTTAACCTGCTTTCAAAATTCTGTAATTCATGACTGAGGTTGATCTTTAGTTTTGACATGGCTGCACTGAAGTTATTGTTTTGGTGCTTGTCATACCGATGTCGGGTATAAGCTTCAGCAGAAACACCCTTAGAACCATGAGTTCCGGCTGCTCTGAATAACAACCGTTTAGAATCTAAATCAATCAGTGCCATATCTATCAATGTACTTACATTAAAATGAGAGCCAGGAAAAATATAATTACCGACGATGGTTAAATAGGTTAGTGCCAGTAAGTTTTCTTTTCGATTAACAATTTGGTCATAAGAGACCAATGCAATAACATCCAGTTGATAAAGCTGTCTGATTTGATTGAGCTGATCTTGACTGTTTGAGTTGCTGAAGTAATTATCGGGGATAATTTCAATAGATTGTACATACCTGAGATTTTCAAATTGATGTTTAACGGCACCTAATAACTCCAGTTTAAGGCGTGGATCAATACCACCTCGACTGTTAGATTCTGGGACATAGGCTAGCCCAACACGCAAAGGCAACTGTAAGGTAGGTGATTTTAAGTCTTTAGGAATTTCACCATCTGGGTATAAAAAATTAACTAAACTGGTGGTTCTGCTGTGTCGCACTTTTTCATGACCAAACATCGAACATGAAGATAACAAGAAGACCATGAAAATTAAGCTTACTTTAGCCATGCTGTAGTTCCTTTTGAAACAAAGAACCATACAAATAAAGTGGCATTTATTACAACATAAGAAGTTGATAGGGCTATAATTGCTACCAAAGTGCAACATAGTGAAACTTTTCAATGTCACAAACAGAAACCATATTACAAGCGGTTAAAGGCTTACTTAAACAGCATAAAATTAATTACGCTCAAGTTGCTGAGTACTTGGGGCTGTCTGAGTCGAGTGTTAAACGGTCTTTTTCTCAAGGTCAAATTAGCTTGAATCGTTTGATCAAAGTCTGTGAATTAATGGATTTAGAGTTGGTGGACTTGTTACAAGTCATCCAAAACCAAAGTACCGACTTGGTTCATTTAACCGAACAACAAGAAAAGCTGATGGTGTCAGATGTGAAGTATTTGCTGGTCACTGTGTGCGTTTGTAACCATTGGTCGTTTGATGAAATTCACCAAACTTATCAAATCGAAGTAGCTGAACTGGTCAAGATGCTGCTGCGTTTGGAACAAACAGAGTTATTAGAGCTTAAGCTGAACAATCAAATCAAACTTAAAATCTCGCCGAATTTTCACTGGATAGAAAATGGACCGATTCAAGGTTTCTTTGAACAACATATTCAGGCTGAATTTTGGCAATGCCAATTCGTCAGCCCGGGTGAAGTGCGACTGCTAGCCAATGGTATGTTAAGTAAAGAGTCTAATGAAGCGATGCAAAAACACATCAATCGCCTGAAGCAACAATTCAGCCAGTTATCTGAACAGGACCAACACCTTAAAATGGAACAAAGGCATGGAACCACCTTGTTGATTGGTATGCGGCCTTGGGAAATGAAACTGTTTGGAGATCTGCGCAGGTATCAAAACATCAAGCATTACACGTAATTTATTGTACATAGCTATGTACTTTAGTCGTGTTTCGTATGATTAGATGTGGGTTAAAACCTTAAGGAAGCTCTGAGAAACTCTCTATTTATCAGAGCTTCCTTAAATAGAACCAAATAATTTTAATCAGCAGGTTATCTCCGTGGAATAGGGCTGTCGTGCAGAGCCATGTTTTGAAATAAAACCTTTCTTTATTTCATGCTCTTCAGGGTAAAAAAACAGAAATGAATACCATGAAGTACATGAAGGTAATGAAGAAATGATATTTTATTAATGGCAGTTATTAAGCCACAATGAGAATGACACGAGGTCATTTGTATCTCAACTACATACTCGAAGAAAATGTTTTTTTTGATAACACAAAATACCAAGAAAATATAACGGTATGAATTAAGTCAGTAAATTGATTACAGGGTCTTAAAAAACCTTCATTTGCTTCATGCCCTTCATGGTTTATAACTCTCCAACAATGTCATGAAGTACTTGAAACGAATGAAAGTGATTTCAGTAAGTTCTCTTACCGTTGTAAACTTTGGGTGATGCCTTGCCAAATCAAGTCTAAATGATGGCTGACCGAAGTTTGTTCCAACACATGTTGTATAAAATCAGCCTCAAATCGAAAATATTGAAACTGAAGTCAGCAGGTGGTGAATTTTTCCATTCAACGTGGCTGATAATTTATGTAACTCAGGGCTTTGAGATTCACTGATGGCTAATAGGGTCGCATAAGCTTCATCCATTTCTTGCTCAGTTAGATTTGATTCTGTTTGGTCATTCAGTTCAACACATGTGGCAATTTGAAAGGGTATCTCTTGATCTATTTTAATTATGTGCCAAGAATAAATAGGATTGGGCTGATGAGCGGTATTATCTAGCTGGGTTAATATAGTGCTTGACCGAGAAAGTAATCGTAACGAGGGAAAGTCTGGTTTTGAGCAAAATTTTTAAAATTTTTCATTATTCAAGGAGAATAGCTCGCTATTTGACGAGAATAATGGAGAATTTTGACAAAATCCAGCTTTTCCGCAGTAGATTATCCTTTCTCGGTCAGGCACTAATATAGTCAAAGACTGACATTATTATGTGAAGTCATAGCTATAAAAAAATGCTGGTCTTTATTCAGAATTTGATAGACTTGTATTTTTTAATTGGAAAATAATCGTGACAAATCTGTATAAGCAAGCTTTTAACTATGCCACTG
>QIJM01000226.1 GCA_003232445.1 Paraglaciecola arctica | reverse complement strand
CCGCGTTGCCTTTACCCACCACTGATTGTTTAATTTGCCTTGCGGAATACTCTGCGACTGGCAGGTCAAACGTCGTTGCAGCGACTATCGCGGCGCCTCTTGCTTGACCAAGCTTTAATGCTGAATCAGGATTTTTCGCCATAAACACTTGTTCTATAGCAAACTCGGTAGGCTGGAATTGGTGAATGATTTCACTCACACCATCGAAGATCTGTTTTAACCTTGGGGCAAGCTCGTCACCTTGAACCCGAATACACCCACTGCCTATATACTCGGATTTCTGGCCGACTTTTTTTATGACGCCGTAACCCGTGATCCGAGAGCCTGGATCGAGAGCCTGGATCAATTCCCAAAATAATCGACATTAGCGCATGACTCGATATATCACAGCGGACTGTTCAAGGTAACGATTAAGTGTATAAATTGGCATCTGGCACATATAAAAAGATTGCCTCACGGTTGATATTCGACCACACTTTTTGCATAGCGGATGGTTTGTCTAACCATAAATAGGCAGAGTGTTCAGTTAAACTTATCCCTTGATCGTCGGCGACTTCAACTGCAAATATATGCCCAGACCGATTATACACAACCGTAAGGGCAGATTGGGGAATGCGATAGTTTGATGTCATTGGATACTTAAAATTAATCCGCTTTCTTTTCTATTACCATTTGAATTGAAAGCTCTTTGAGTTGCTCTGGATTTGCTTCACCCGGTGCGTTTGTCAAAGGACAGGCAGCGGTGTTGGTTTTAGGAAAGGCCATCACATCACGAATAGACGTAGCGCCTGTCATAAGCATCACTAACCTATCTAAACCAAAGGCTAAACCAGCATGAGGCGGCGCACCAAACTTAAGTGCTTCAAGTAGAAAACCAAATTTCATTTCGGCTTCTTCATCACTGATACCTAACAACGAAAATACTTTGGCTTGCATATCTTGCTGGTGAATACGTACCGAACCGCCACCCAACTCACAGCCATTTAATACCATGTCGTAAGCATTTGACAAGGCACCTGCGGGATTTGCCGCTAGTTCATCTGGAGTCATATCTCTTGGTGCTGTAAACGGATGGTGCAATGCATGGAACTGACCATCAAACTCTTCAAACATAGGAAAATCCACAACCCAAAGAGGTTTCCACTCACCTTCTAATAACTCTAAGTCTTCGCCTAGTTTTAGCCTAAGCGCGCCTAATGCTTCTGTGACCACTGTATTGCTGTCGGCACCGAATAAAAGAATGTCGCCACTTTGTGCGCCACTGCGTTCAACAATACCTTTGGCCACATCTTCATTTAAGAACTTAAGGATAGGTGATTGCAACCCTTGCATACCGGCTTCAAGGTCGTTGACTTTCATCCACGCTAAACCTTTAGCACCATAGATGCCGACAAATGTTCCGTAACCGTCAATTTGTTTACGGGATAACTTAGCCCCGCCTGGCACACGGATAACTGCAACACGCCCTGCAGAGTCATTTGCAGGGCCAGAGAATACTTTAAACTCAACATCTTTAAGTAAATCAGCTACATCAGTCAATTCTAGTGGGTTACGTAGATCAGGTTTATCGCTACCAAAACGGCGCATAGCATCGGCGTAGGTCATGCTTGGGAATTCGCCCAAATCTACTGACAGCATTTTTTGGAACAAATCGCGTATTAAACCTTCAGTAATCGCCATAACGCCTTGAGCATCTAAGAAGGTGGTTTCAATATCGATTTGGGTAAATTCGGGCTGACGATCAGCACGTAAATCTTCGTCACGGAAACATTTTACGATTTGGTAATACCTATCCATGCCCGACATCATCAACAATTGTTTAAACAATTGTGGCGATTGAGGCAAAGCAAAAAACTGGCCTTTATGAGTGCGGCTTGGCACTAAATAATCACGTGCGCCTTCTGGCGTGGCTTTGGTCAAAATGGGTGTTTCAATATCCAAGAAACCGTCATTTTCAAGATAACTACGCACGCTACTAGTGACTTTGGCTCTGAATTTCAAACGATCACTCATCAAAGGGCGACGTAAATCTAGGTAACGATACTTTAGACGTTGCTCTTCAGAGTTTTCTTGGTTCCAATCTAGTGGTAATACAGCTGCTTTATTAAGAATAGTCAAAGACTTACCGAGCATTTCTATTTCGCCAGTAGACATATCTTTATTCACTTGGCCTTGTGGCCTGGCGCGTACTAAACCGCTTAATTGCACACAAAATTCGTTTCGTAGACTATTTGCAGTATCAAAAATTTCGGCTAAATCAGGATCAAATACCACCTGCACCACACCCTCACGATCCCGCAGGTCGATAAAAATAACCCCCCCTAAGTCACGACTACGATTAACCCAGCCACACAAAGTGACGGTTTGTCCGATATAAGATGAATTGATATTGCCACAATAGTCCGTGCGCATGGAAAAACCGCCTTTAAAACGTAAACACTGATGAGAAATTAAGGCCGCGTAGTATATCTTTCTCCCAAATTAAATTCTGTGTTTTCGTAAGAAAATGTTGCACCTATAGACTATTGAAAATGAATTCTGCATATTTACAACAATAAAAACTAAAAATGCGGTTCAAGCGATGCTAAAAATTAAAGATATATCAAAAACTTACGACAACGGGGTAAAAGCCCTTAATAATATAACCATAGACATCCAAAAAGGCTTGTTTGGTTTGCTTGGTCCTAATGGTGCGGGTAAATCCAGTTTGATGCGCACTATTGCCACACTTCAACAACCCGATACAGGCAGTATACAATTCGACGATATTAATGTACTCACCCAACCAAACGAATTACGTCAACGCTTAGGTTATTTACCGCAAGACTTTGGTGTGTACCCTCGTGTTAGCGCTCTTGATTTATTAAATCACTTGGCGATATTGAAAGGCATTGCCAATAAAGCAGAGCGTAAAGAAGCGGTGGATGGTTTGTTAGCACACACCAATTTGTTTCAGCACCGCAAAAAAGCAGTCAGTGGATTTTCTGGTGGTATGCGCCAACGTTTTGGTATTGCTCAGGCCTTGTTAGGCGATCCAGATTTATTAATAGTAGATGAACCAACAGCCGGTCTTGATCCAGAAGAACGTAATCGATTCCATAACTTACTGGTCACTTTAGGCGAAGAAAAAGTCATTATTTTATCGACCCATATAGTCGATGACGTGTCGGAGCTATGCTCTAACATGGCAGTGCTGGGTAATGGTCAGATATTACTGCAAGGTAATCCACTAGAAGTAACCGCCGACTTAAACGGTCAGATTTGGCGCAAAACCGTGTCTATTGAAGAAGCCACAGTATTAGAAAATACCCTACCTGTTATTTCAAAACGCCTGTTTGCTGGTCGCACGGTATTGCATGTTCTGGCACCCGAAGCGCCTGAAGGTTTTGAAAGCACGCCTGCGACCTTAGAGGATGTGTATTTCACTACCTTACATAACTCTCGTTCAACCCAAGCAGCATAAGGAAGCTCTGTTATGTTTATTCAAATGTTAGGGTTTGAATGGCGCTATTTTACTCGCCAACCCTCTTTTATCGTGACCTGTTTAGTTTTTTTCTTATTGCCATTTTTGGCAATCACCATTGATCAGATACAAATTGGTTCAGGCGGCAATGTATTGTTTAATAGCCCCTTTGCTGTGACCCAAATCATGCTGATTTTAAGTCTGTTTGGTATGTTTATGGTGGTCAACTTTGTAGCGGGTACTGCCACACGAAACCATACGTCTTTGATGTCAGAGATTATTTATACCAAGCCCATCAAACCCTTTCGTTATAATCTTGGACGGTTTTTGGGCGCTTATTTGATATGTCTAACCGTATTTGCCATGGTGCCACTGGGTATACTCATAGGCAGCTTAATGCCTTGGGTCGATGGCGAAAGAATTGGCCCGAACAGCTTGATGATGTATGTGCAGCCCTTCTTGATTTTTTCCACTACGACTATTTTTGTTCTTTCAGCTTTATTTTACGGGGCGACTAACCTTTTTAAAAGTATGATGGCAGGTTACATCTGTGCCTTAGGACTATTTATTTTATATGTGGTTGCAGGGCAAGTGTTTAATGAACCTGAGCAACGTACCGTCCGCGCACTGCTTGACCCTTTCGCGCTCAGGTCATTTAGCGAATATGCCCGCTACTGGACAACCTTTGAAAAAAATTCACTATTCCCGGTTCTTGAGGGTGCAGTATTACAAAATCGATTATTATGGGTAGCGATAGGAGGTTTTATTTTACTGACCGCAGGCGGATTATTTAAACCATTAAATTTAACCGCAAACAAAGCCAGCAAAAAATCTAAGAAAGAAAAAATAGACGTTATTCCCACCAACAGCAATATAGCGATTCAGGCCTCAGCCAATAACGGTTTTGCGCAATTTATCATTCGTACCAAATTTGAAATAAAACAGGTAGTGCTAAGCCCCGCATTCCCTGTTTTATTGCTGTTCTCGGCTTTTCAGCTGATTGCCGGTTTTTTCAATATAAACGGTGCTTTTGGCGCGCCAAACTGGCCGCTCACTCAAACCTTAGTGCAAATCATTGTGGGTGCTTTTAGCTTGATGACGATTATTGTTATCACTTATTACACAGCAGAAGTGGTTTGGCGTGAACGTACTGTAGGTATGGGCGATATTGTAGACAGTATGCCCGTGCCCAACGTCACCTTTTGGTTATCAAAATTGCTTGCCGTGATGTTAGTGATCGTATCGCTGCACTTTTTAGGTTTGCTCATCGCTATTATCAAACAGTTGCTCTCGGGTTATGAAAACATCGAGTTCGGGCAATATTTAATCAGCTTACTGTATTTCGCTGTATTGCCCTTTTGCCTACTCATAGTGTTGGCATTTTTGATCCAAGTGTTAAGCCCCAATAAATATGTGGGCATGTTAATTTTTGTTGGCTACATATTTGTATCTATGGCCTTCAGTCCAATAGGCATTGAACACAACATGTTTAATTTTGGCGCCGCTCCGGTGATGCAATACTCAGATTTGAATGGTTACGGCTGGTTTATCCAGACTCAGAACTGGTACATGCTGTATTGGACTGCTCTGTCAGTAGTGCTGGGGGTTATCAGTTATGGTATGTGGCAAAGAGGC
>QIJM01000521.1 GCA_003232445.1 Paraglaciecola arctica | reverse complement strand
CGCAAGTTAAATCTATTAGAAGGGCGAAACGTTGTAGCCTTGATGAGCTCTTTTCTGAGCATATTCCATATGCCAATTTATTTTGATCCAGCTATACCAAGAGCCTTCGAAGCCGCCGGATTGATGAGATAGCAAGATGCGAATAACCATCAGGGCTATAGAGTACTGATACTCTTATTAAAAGCCGAATATATGGCAGCAATGAGTGTTGTTAATCAATCAAAATGGTGTCTTGCAATCGGAGAGGGTCCATATATGGTATTAGTAATGGCAATATCCGATATCAACTCAAGACGCCTTACCGTGATGGAACCACTCATGTCATCTTTGAGCCACTGGATTTTATTTCTAAGCTTGCAGCACTGATACCCAAACCTAGGGTCAACTTAACCCGCTACTACGGAGTTTTTGCACCGAATAGTAAATGGCGGGAGCAGGTTACACCTGCAAGGCGGGGAAAAACTAACAAGTTACCAGAAGAAGAGTCTGAGAAATCACCTGCGCAGCGGCATACCGCAATGTCGTGGGCACAGCGACTAAAGCGGATATTCATATACTATTTTTTGGTAGGGTAGTGCATGTCTTTTTTCTGAAAGTAGTGATATAAGAACGGATATTGTAGGGTATTTGTGAAAAACAGATTATTCTTGGGGCATGACTTATGGAAAACTTGATGAGAGTTGGGGAGTTTTAGAGCTGGACAAGGCCTGATATAGTGTTTGTTCTACTTATTACGCCTTGAACACTATCCTTAAAGGAATACGAAATATGACTAAAGAAACTGAAGCCCTGATTGAAATTGGTAAAGATGTTATTTTATTCTGTCAGAACGGTCCAGATGCCCACTGCGAAATGTATGATGGATCCTGGATTGCATTTTCTGGTGTACAGGGATTAGCTGACCTTAATATGATAGGCATTACAGCATCTGTAAATAAAGATAAGTTTGATGAAATATTAAATGAAGCGGCAGAACGTCGGGTTGATGCCATTCTTTTTGTGGCTTCTGATGCATCCGATGCTCTGGTATGGGCTGCTGAAAAAGGTCTCTCCTCAGCTGTGCAAGCTCCATTGATGGAAAAAACGTTAACCACTTCGCTTGTGAAACCTGATAATAAATTAAACGCCCAACTATGCGATAGCAGTGAGGTAACTCTTGCCAATGCCATGGGTGAAAAAGCATTTAATTTGCCTGAAGATAGTTTTCAAAAAGCCCTCCCTTCAAAAACCTACGATGATCCTGCCATAGACCTTTGGATGGCGAAGACAAAAGACGATCAACCCCTTAGTTGTGGGTCATTTATTTGTGATGTTGATGGTGAGAGAGTAGGCATTTATGCAATGGCCACTCCACCGAATAATCAACGCCGTGGCGCAGGTCGTGCAGTAATTGAAAATGCAATGCAATACTATCAAACCAAAGGAATTAAACGTTTTACCCTTGGTGCAACAGAGGATGGTTTTCCTTTGTACCAAAAGTTAGGTTTTGAAGTTATCGCAGAACCTTATGTATTTATATTGGGTTCCTCTACTCAATTTCCTTAAACTTTACAAAACTAAGCCTGGAGTAAAATAAAGTCTGTTGTGTGAAGTTCACCGCCATCCATGACTGTCCACTATGTGACGAAAGCGGTCATCCAAGACCCAAAAATGCCAAAATATTTAGATTTTGGGTAGAGTCGGTATTATCCCTCTCTGTCAGGCTAGTTAGAGAAATGCAATTTATCAAATGACCGAATTTAAACTGACGTTGAGCAGACAGTTATTGATAATTTTTATTTAGCTGTAACTCAATAGAAACGGCACTGATTTTTAAAATGTATCGTAAAGAAGAAAAAATCAATTTTATTTTTGTTGTTGTTTTATTGACCGTGAAATTTCAGCCCTTTAATAATAAAGGGTTACAGAACAATTAAATAGAAATTTTTCGACTTGCTCTGATCAATGTCAATTTAAAAACTAATAATTTGAATATTTACAACAACTGGGAAGAACCATGAAAATACTAAACTGGTAATAGGAATAAGAAAGGGTCCCCATGGAAGTGCAATCTGAAGCTCCATCATTTAGATATCTTTTCATATTCACGAATAATTTCTACAACTTGAACATGGTAAGATTTGTACCATTCAGACTTTCCTAATGCTTGGGCAGCTAGATGCTCAGCATTTTGTTTCCACTCGGTGATATCGTTTAGGTTATTCCAATATGAAATCGCGATTTCTTGAGCACCTTCAGTTGCAGAAATAAACTTAGTACAACCGTATTTACAGGTTGCTAGTGTGCGCATTCTTTCTGCCATCTTAGAATAAGCCTTGCTTGCTTTACGCCGTTATCGGGCGACTCCCTATGTTGGACCATGGAGTCACCTCATAATGCTCTACTGGTACTTATTATTTGGAAAAGTCCACAGTAAGCGTTGCATAATCGCTCTGATAAACACCCGAAACCTGTTCAGGAAGCGTAACCCAAACAGCGGTCATCATTATTGAGCTCATTTTTGAAGTATCAAAGTCAATAACACCGTTTTGGTTGGTGATAAGTTCAAGATTATCTGATCCCGGTGAAACGACGGTTACTTCATGGTCGACTAATGGCTTACCATTTAGCAGTAAAATGAAGTGGTTTGCTCCCTCATTTGATGCGACAAACTCCAAGTCTTGACCAACTGCTTCGTAAGCTGTCTGCTTGCCGGCACTACAGGTTTCAACACAAAAGAAGGTCTTGGTATGTTTGTTGTAACTGCGGTTCAGTGCTGGAGTTCCTTTTTGTGCGAGAAAAGCGGCTTTAACTTCATCACTAACCCCTATGGCATCAAGATAATAGTCGGCCTCTTTGGGTTTGATTTCTCCAAACCTACGCTTAGAACTCATTGCGGCCATCGCAAAGCCGGCATTATCCGCAGTAAAGCTCGCACTCATGTATGTTTTGTTTTCTGTGAATGTCAGATTCTTTATTTTCTGCCCATTTAGCATTACATGAATAAACGGAATTCGATCTAGGCTTGGGCCGCCTTCCATATTGGGGTAAGCAAGCGCACTGGTTATAGCGAGATTAACTTGCTCTCCAACCGCTGAATTGAATTTCTCCGGTACCAAGAATGTCTGGTGCGCCAAAGCCGGTGTTGCCAATAACGTGAAAGACAGGGCGGTGGCGATTTTGATTTTCTTTAATAAGTTCATTTTGTTCTCCGAATAAATTAGGATCGATTTGGATTGGTAAATTGCGATTATAAAACAAGCTAGCAAAACTATCTAACCTCAACTCGGGATAAGAAATTGATAAGTTAGGAAGCTAAGTGCCTGTTCCGCGATCAGATCTGATCCTTCGACCAAAAACGAAATGAAGGCAAAGGAACAGGCATGGATAAGTTAATAGATGTTTTTTGTGATGTCGATGATTTTTGTAAAGTATTTTTCCCTGAGTGGGAAAAGCAGTTGCTCGCTAATGGTACAAAAAAGCGAAATAGAAAAGGACGAATGACGACTGCTGAAATGATGACCGTGATCATCATATTTCATCGTTCGTAAGCGCTTATTGAACGTGCGTAGGTAACCAGTTAGGTTTAGTCTTTTTGAAATTCCACGGTAGCAGTTCTTCGATTTTTACAACTGTATCTGCATAGGGCAACGCCTTGAACACAGCATTAAGATAAGCGTAGGGTTCAAGTTTATGGCATTTCTCTGTCTCAATTAGACTGTAATGGATAGCACTGGCATTCGCGCCTGTCGGTGTATCGGCAAATAACCAAGCTCGTCTTCCTACAGCAAAGAAACTAACCTGGCGGTTTGATTACTTAAAATCCGAAGGGCTTTATTCATTGCGTGATGGTTGGGTTGCGCTTCACTATCCTAAATGAAACGCCCTGTGCGGAGCCGCATGCAGGGTGTTGTGGGGGCTGGAGGTTAGAGACCTCCGGCTACCCGATTAGCTTTGAATACTTAAAACATTACTCTTAAATTCACTTATACACTTATTGGCAGCACTTCTTAGTTCTTGCTTTAGTCGTTCCGCATTATTCGCTAGCAGCTCGTCATGTGAAGGAGCTGAATCATCTTCTTCAGGCACTCTTGAACAAAACCCCTCAGCGATAGTATTTTTACTTTTAGTATCAATAAGTCTCAGCTTTGCAGAGTAGATTACACGATAGTTATCCCAATCTGTTGGGAAGTAAGCAAAACTCCAGTTTATTGTTTCAATATCAAGAACTAAGTCAGATTTAGGGAAGAGCTGAGCGATTTTTGAACCTTTACTTGTAGCTACTTTTTTTGTTTCACTTTCGTCTATTTTGAAACCATAGTTTTTGTTCAATTCCCTTGCCAATTCTGCCTGAATATAACTCGCAGGATCTTCTATTTTATTTTCTTCTACAATATCATTACCAGCCGAAATCATAGCTGCGGCACCTAATAATGCAAACATAGCTTTTCCAGCGGTTATTGCAGAAAAATTGGGTTTTTCTCTTGAAGTTAATGCTACATGATTTGGATTGATTTGTTTAAGATCTTGCTGGCTTATTTGTAAATTTTTAGTACTTACACAACCCGATAAAACTATTGAGGCAATAGCCATTACTACTATTTTATTCACTTTTTATTTTCCTTTACTCAAGTTTATATTAATAATTTTTGTAAATTTAATAACTGCTACTGACTGAAAAGCTAACGAGGCTGTAGATTAACCCATTTTTAATTTATTTAGTTCATCCACAAACGATATCGGAGTTCATATGTTGATTCAATCGATTACTGAGTTTTAGCTTCAATATGAAAATGG
>QIJM01000139.1 GCA_003232445.1 Paraglaciecola arctica | reverse complement strand
GTGAATTCTCGGTTCGCGAAGCGAATTAAACCACCTGCCCAGCCACCCAACCGCTGCTCCAAGCCCACTGAAAGTTGAAGCCACCTAACCAGCCAGTGACGTCGACTACTTCACCAATAAAATAGAGGCCTTCAACTTCTTTTGCCATCATGGTTTTAGACGAAAGTTGGTCGGTGTCCACGCCGCCTAATGTGACTTCTGCTGTGCGATAACCTTCGGTACCGTTAGGTTTAAGCTGCCATTGATGAAAGGCTTGGGCGGCTTGTTCTAGTTGTTTGCTTTGATATTGTTTTAGGGGCTTATTTTCAATATCTAAGTAAGGTAATGCAGCTTGTACGTAGCGTTTGGGGTAATGATTAGCCAGTGCTGTGCTTAATTGTGCATGTGGTTGGTTTTGTTGTGCTTGTTGTAAATCAGCCAGCAAATCGCCATTGGGGAATAAGTCGAATTCAACCGCTTGGCCTGGCTCCCAAAATGAAGATATTTGTAATACTGCGGGGCCACTTAAGCCGCGATGGGTAAATAGTATACTTTCGTTAAAGCTGGTGTTGTTGCAACTGACATTCGCATCCAGTGAAATTCCGCTTAGTTCTGACAACACCTTTTTGTCTTGTTCGTGCAAAGTAAAGGGCACTAACCCAGCTCTGGTAGGCTTAACACTTAAGCCAAACTGCTCTGCCACTTTGTAACCAAAAGGGCTGGCACCCAGTTTTGGCATAGATAGTCCACCTGTGGCTATTACTAAGGATCCACATTGATACTGACCTTTTGCTGTATCGAGTACATATTTTGACCCTATCTTTTTGATTGAGAGTATTTCACATTGGTTAGTCACAGTGACATTTGCCTTCTCGCACTCAGATAGCAACATCTTTAAGATATCTTTGGCGCTGTCGTCACAGAACAACTGGCCTAAGGTTTTCTCGTGGTAAGCAATACCATATTCGTCGATCAAACCAATAAAATCCCATTGGGTATAGCGGCTTAATGCGGATTTACAAAAATGCGGGTTGTCTGATAGAAAATTTTCATGACAGGTGTACATATTAGTAAAGTTACAGCGGCCTCCACCAGACATCAGAATTTTACCCCCTAAGCGTTTTGCGTGGTCTAGTACAACAACATCTCGGCCTCGTTTGCCTGCTTGCGCTGCACAAAACAAACCTGCGGCGCCCGCACCAATTACCACTACATCAATTTTTTTCAATTTGCTGCCTGTGTTAGTTTCTATTTTGGATCAGATAAACATCAAATCGATTGGCTTTACCTAACATTTCAATTTGTGGTTTTTTACCTGCTAAAAATGGTGCACCAGATGGGCGTTTTACTACCACCCGTTTTTTCGCCAGGGCTAAAGCGGGTTCAAGCAGTAGGTCGGCGTCTTCATCTGGGCCAAGTAACTGTTGAAATAAGCGCATTTCTTTTTTGACTGCTGCGTTTTTTTTACGATGAGGGAACATAGGATCAAGGTACACCACATCTGGGTTTGTATCTTGCCAGTTTTGCAAAAGATTCACTGCCACTCCATGGAACAAGCGCATGTGGTTTGGTATCCAAGTACCTAGTTCATCATCAGATGAAGCTCGGTCTAGGCCATCTTGGAGTAACGCAGCAACAACCGCAGAGCGTTCAATCATATCAACCACACAACCTAAGCTGGCGAGCACAAATGCATCTCGACCCAAACCTGCTGTGGCATCTAGTACGTGTAAACTGTCTTGACCTTTTAAGCCAATGGCTTTGGCGATGGCTTCTTTTTTACCGCCGCCATGTAAACGTCTGAACGTAAGCGCGTCAGAAGCAAAATCGACTATTACCGCGCCTACTTTGGGCTCGTCTAATTGACGCAGTTCTAAGTGAGAAACTTGCTGTACCAACGCTAAACCAGAATCGATATGTTTACGATAAGTTAGCTCCCATTTTGCAGCGGTTTGTTGGGCAAGTATTCTTAATTCAGCCGTTGCGTCTTGTGGCACAGTGACAGGGATATTATGCATAACAGGATCAGGCATGACCAAAATGCTCTTTGTTGCCTAACCAACGATTGACTATGGCCTGGGCGTTTGATGGATACTGCTGCCATAAATGGTTGGCAATATTTTGTACTTGGGGGATCAACTCAGCGTCACGAATGAGATCGGCAATTTTTAAGTCGGCTAAGCCTGTTTGTTTGGTACCTAACAATTCACCTGGACCGCGAATTTCCAAATCTTGTTGGGCGATATAAAAGCCGTCGTTGGACTCTCTAAGCACAGCCAAGCGTCTGTTGGCCGTTTTAGACAAAGGGCTTTGGTACATCAAAACACAATGGCTTTCTACTGAGCCACGACCCACGCGTCCGCGTAATTGGTGCAATTGCGCAAGCCCTAAACGTTCTGGGTTTTCGATAATCATCAAACTGGCATTCGGCACATCGACGCCCACTTCAATCACAGTGGTGGCCACCAACAAGTCTAATGCACCTGCTTTAAAATCAGCCATGATTTGTTGTTTTTCATCAGATTTTAGCCTGCCATGCACTAAGCCTACTTTAAGCTTGGGCAGTGCCGTGCGTAATAAAATAGCAGTGTCTTCGGCGGCTTGGCTTTGCAAAAATTCAGACTCATCAATCAAGGTGCAAACCCAGTAGGTCTGCCTGCCTTGTTCAACACTCACGTCACGTACTCGGGTGATCACTTCATCACGGCGAGTATCAGGCAAAACAACGGTTTTTACTGGCGTTCTGCCCGGTGGTAATTCGTCAATAACTGAGGTATCTAAATCAGCGTAGGCGGTCATGGCCAAAGTGCGCGGAATAGGCGTGGCCGTCATAATTAATTGATGGGGAAATACTCCTTGAGATCCGCCTTTTTCACGCAAGGCTAAACGTTGATGCACACCAAAGCGGTGCTGTTCATCCACTATCACCAAAGCCAATGATGAAAAAGTGACTGCTTCTTGAAAAATAGCGTGTGTGCCTACCAACATTTTGACTTCATTATTGGCTAATTGAGCCAACACCTTTTCTCTGACTTTGCCTTTTAGCTTTCCGGCTAACCAACCAACTTGAATGCCTAATGGTTCAAACCACTGACGAAAATTATTAGCGTGTTGCTCGGCTAATAGTTCAGTGGGTGCCATTAGCCCGACTTGATAACCCGCGCCAATGGCAGACAATGCCGCCATAGCTGCTACCACAGTTTTACCTGATCCTACATCGCCTTGTATTAAACGCATCATAGGGTGGTTTTGTTGCATATCTTCTTGTATATCAGCCACTACACGCTGTTGTGCGTTTGTAGGTTTAAAGGGTAAATTTTTCAAAAATTGATTAAGTAAATCGGCACTAGGTGTGATCGGAAAGCTCGCTTGTTGCTGACTTTGTTGACGGACTTTCAACACACTTAGGTGGTGCGCCAACAACTCTTCGATAATTAGACGTTGTTGAGCGGGGTGTTTACCTTCTTCAAATAACGACAAAGTCACATTGGGCGGTGGTCGGTGAACTAAATGTAGAGCTTCAACTAAGCCAATTTGCTGTTGATATAAGCCTTCTGGCAAGAGTTCAGCTAAACCACCTTTGCTCAGTAGTTTTAACGCTTGCTCGGTTAAATTGCGTAACGTGATCTGCTTGATGCCTTCAGTGGCAGGATAAACTGGGGTTAACGATTCTTGCACAACTTGCGGGTTATCGAGATCAATCGATTTATATTCTGGATGCATGATCTCAAGACCGTATTTACCCGCCTTTACCTCACCAAAACAGCGAATGGCAGTGCCTATTTCAAGATTATTTTTTTGTGCTGCGGAGAAATGAAAAAACCGCAAAGTCACAGTGCCTGTTCCATCGCTAAGTTTTACAAGCAACATTCGCTTGCGACCAAATTGGATATCGCACGACATCACCTCACCTTGGATACTGGTGTGTAAGTGAGGTTGTAAATCTGAAATGGGATAAATGCGCGTGCGATCTTCGTATCTGTGAGGTAGGTGAAACAACAAGTCTTGCACAGAGACAATTGCCAGTTTAGCCAGTTTTTCTGCTGCTTTGGCGCCCACACCTTTTAGTTCAGTGACCGATGTTTGGGCTAGACCTTTCATAAACAACACTCTAGGTGGGTTGAGAGGTATTGATATACAGGTGTAGTCAGATTAGCTAACAAATATAGATCCGAGTCATCACAAATTTATATGTGTAATTATACCCATACCACCTCAAAATGCACGTTTCAGAACGACTGGGCGCTTCAATTTAAGGCGCGTAAATGACTGAATGTCGGTCACCTTCTGAATTGGCGCAACGAAGAAGTGGAGTGCCCCAGTCGTTCCCTTCTGGCGGGTTTTAAAGCGATTTATGCTGCGTTGACCATTCTTGACTTATACCCAATTTACTTCAAGATGAAAACTTGAAGATCTGAAAGTTTTCATTGATCCTACTGTCTAAAGTATCGCCAATGTTAGGTAATGTCACATCAAAAAAATTATTCATGTGACACCTAAAATCTTTTGCACTGGCAAAATATCGATTATTTCGCGCGTATTCGTTCATAACCTTCCACATCGGGCTTGTCCAACAACAGGATTAAGTCGCGGAAAAAGCTCGCGACCTATCCTTGTTTATTATGTGCTAAAACTGGTAACCAACTTGAAAAATGAATTAAAAAGATCATGATGTGCGCATGCAAATATCATTGTCTTACTCAGAAACACGAGATTTAACCGCGTAGCGTAAATCTCGGGGGCTTGCCCCCGTGCTGGATAGTGTAAACTGGGTCTTTTTCCAGTTTATGCTTTCCACCATATG
>QIJM01000013.1 GCA_003232445.1 Paraglaciecola arctica | reverse complement strand
CCGAGCGTTGTGTGTTATTGATGTTGAATGAAGCGGCTATGTGTTTAGACGAAGGCGTTGTGCGTAATGCCCGTGATGGCGATATTGGCGCCATATTCGGCATAGGTTTCCCACCATTTTTAGGAGGCCCTTTCCGTTATATGCATACCTTAGGCATCGCTCATGTAGTGGCTAGGTTAGAACATTATCAAGGGTTACTTGGAGATAAATTTACACCAGCTGTTAGTTTGAAAAAAATGGCTGAAGAAGGACGCTCCTTTTACTAAAAGAGTCGATACAAGTAGCAGTACTTTATTTTGGGCATAAAAAAAAGAGGATCCCTCTCTCTTTGATTTTTAAGTTAACTCAGTTAGAAATATACTGAATTAGATGTTTCATTCTAATGTCACTCATATTCTACTGCTAGATTATGAAGTGAGCTTTAGCTACCAGCGTATATCAGTTTTTATTCCATTTTTGCTCGTATCTACAGTTATAGTAGCAGCCTGACTTTTGATAGGTGCTTGTACACTTTCTTCAGATTTAATGGCTACCGGAGCAGTGGTGGCTAATATTAATGCTACTGCATAAGATTTTAACATTTTTTAATTCCTCGTTGTTTTATTGACGTTTTATTGACGTTTGCCGACATTTTTTGCCGGTCACGATAATAAGAGCCAAAAGTGTGCCAATATTAACAAGCGAACAATATTTACCACGAAAAACACACGCTTTACCTAGTGAGCGGGTTAGACAAATAGGCCAAATGTCTTATACAATAGGGGGTAGAGAGTGGAAAGTTAATATGAATCTATATGTTGGAATTTTGGATGATTTTTCGCAATTCGTGATTTTCTTTGAGTAAACGTTCAAATTTGACCGCGTTTAAGGGTTTACTGTAGAGGTAGCCCTGCAACATTTCGCATTTATAGCGTCGTAAAATTGACAGTTGGCTCTCATGCTCAACTCCTTCGGCAACCACTTTCAAGCCAAGGTTATGGGCTATGGTAATAATTGCCTGAGCCATATGCCGGTCTTCGGCGCTCGTCGCTATATCGTCGATAAAGGCTTTATCAATTTTTAATGTGTTGATCGGGAAGCGTTTTAAATATGCAAGGGATGAATAACCTGTACCAAAATCATCCAGCGCCAAATGTATGCCACGCTCACGCAAGCGCTGCATCATCCTTAGGGCATTTTCAGGGCTTTGCATCAACGTGCCTTCGGTTATTTCACATTCTAAATGTAAGGCAGACAAGCCAGCTTTTTGCAGAATACTCATAATGCGTTCATCTAAATCTGGGATTTCAAACTGCCGAGCTGCGATATTAACGGCAACACGCCCAGTAAAGAGACCTGCATCGACCCAGCGCTTGGTGTCTTCACACGCCTTTCTAAGTACAACCTCACCAATCTCAATAATCTGTCCAGTTTGTTCGGCTAAGGGAATAAACTGGGCAGGACTGACTAAGCCTTTCTCGGGGTGCTCGTAACGCACAAGGGCTTCCATGCTGACTAACTTGCCGCTAGCAATATCCACTTTAGGCTGATAAAAGACTGTAAATAAATCTTCTTTTAATCCATGCCTTATAAGGTTTTCTATTTGTAATTGACGTACGGCATTTTGGTTCATTTCACCACTAAAAAATTGATACTTATTGCCTCCAGCATTTTTCGCAAAATACATCGCTGTATCAGCATTTTTTAGTAGCTCTTGTGAGTTGCTGCCGTCTTCCGGATAAAAGGCGATACCTAAGCTAGCGCCCAATACAAATTCTTGTTTATTAATAATGAAAGGTCGTGCCATATTATCTAATATGGTCTGTGCAAAGTGAGTGATATGGTGAATATCTGTAGAATTATCAATTAATATACTAAATTCATCGCCGCCTAACCGATAACAAGTGGCTTTAGTGCCCGCTATTTTTTGTAACCGTTTAGCGATTTGTTTGATCAATATATCGCCTGTTTGGTGCCCCAAAGAATCGTTAATTTTCTTGAAATTATCCATATCCAAACATATCAAGGCGTGTTGTGTGTCCCTGCGCACAATATTACTGTGACTAGCTTGGAAGAAAGATCGATTAGGTAGCTCGGTTAAGGGGTCGGTATTCGATAATTTTAGTAGTTCTTTTTCTGTGCCTTTACGTGAGGTTATGTCTGAGAACACCCCAACATAATGGCTGATTTTACCGTCCTCGTCAGTGATTGCATCAACGTTCAATTCCATTTCATATTTTTCTCCCGCCGCACGACGGGATTCCACCTCACCGAACCAATTGCCTTTTTGTTGCAATGACTTTTTGACTTCTTCGGTGAAGGCTCCGGGATATTGATGGAACGTTAAATAACTGGCTAAGGCTTGCTCACGGGTTTCGCCAGTGTATTTACAATACGAATTATTCACTGAGATAAATTTAAAAGAGGTATCGGTGATAAATACACCATCAGATATAGTTTCAATAGAACGCTTAAATAACTTCAGCTGTTCTTCAGCCTCTTTTAGATGGCTAATATTCTTTAAGGTGCCTGTCATCCTTAGCGGTTGATGATTATTATCTCTGGCTACCACCTTTCCACGGTCGAGCACCCATAACCAGTCACCTTTATATGTTTTAGCACGATAGGTAATTTCGTAATGTTCAGTTTTTTCGTTTAGGTGTTCATTTAAAGTCTGTTGTACTCGCTGGATATCATTTGGATGAATATTGGCTTCGTAGGAGCTATTTACCCTAATATCATCTTGAGGGAAGTCTAAGGTGCCCCATGTATTGGATCGAAATACCTGCCCTTGGTAAATATCCCAATCCCACAGTTCGTCGCCACTGCTCCAAAGTGTTAACTTCAATCGTTCTTCGTTTTCAAGTAAGGATTGACGTATCGCATTTCTCGAGCGGATTTGTTTAAGCCAGTAAAGCAAAATCAGAATGCTCAATAGACTATATAAAATTATGGCGTTTTGCTCTAACCAGAATGGTGGGGCTATGTTGATCTGAAGAGATTTTGGCTCAGACCAAGGGGCTAAAGGATTTTTACTCTGTACAACAAATTCATAACTGCCAAAATCCAAATTTGAAAATTCAGCACGTCTTAACGATTCCGCATCGGTCACTATCCATGTGTCTGATAAACCTAATAGCCTATAGCGATATTTAACTGCTTTGGGATTAACCGGGTTCAATTGAGCAAACTTAATGCTGAGCATTGTAGATTCATTTGGCAAATCAACACTGTTAGACAAATTGATGGGCTTTAAAAGTGGCGAATTATTCGAATGAACAGAGATTGGCAAGTTAAATAAACGTAGTTGGGTAATAGTGGGCGCTTCATTTTTTTGTAGCTGGTTTTTAGATGCCTTATGCTTATTGGCTTCAAAAGACAACTCATCTGGGTTGAACATTAACAAACCATCGGAGCCTCCAAATAATATATCACCTGCTTGGGAAAGCATTCCCGATCCTTCATTAAGCTCATTGAAGAGGAGTCTTTCAGGTGCAATGTTTTGCAAAACCTTGCCCGTTTCCAAGGATATTTCGTCAATGCCACCACTAGTGTGAGATACCCATAAGCTATTTTCGTGTCTGATTGATTTAATTACTTGGTCGCTTGCGAGGCCGTTTTCATTATTCAATCTGTTTAAAACTCGATATGAATATTTATCTAACTGAATTAACCCATGGGTGAGAGTAGATAACCAAAAACTATCATTTGTCTCTATTACAGAGTTGAAGCGCCGTATTGAATTATCAACGTTAAGGTGTAAATGCTGAAGTTGTTGATTATTTAGATTATATAACATTAAGCCTAAGTTCGTTCTAAGCCATATGTTTTGTTCACTGTCGAGCAGCAAAGGTTCAACGTAATTGATGTTTTTATTGGCTAATTCAATTGTAATTATTTCAAAATCTCGGGGCTCAATCCAGTTAATTGAATTGTTATATGTTGGTAGCCAAATGCGCTCAGAAAAATGTTTAAGCTTGACAATGGCCTTCCCAGAGAAAAGGGTTTTAACTAGATTAAGCTGATCCTCGTTCTCTTCACGATAAATAAATATACCCCCTGAGCTGGCGACCCAAATATTGTCAAATTGGTCGATTTCAATTGCCCATATATTGTGCTGGAAATTATCTAGGTATCTTTTAAACGTATAATTGCCGACATCAAACCGGCTTAGTCCCTTGGATTGTGTGCCAACCCATATTTCTCCTTTTAAATCCTGGGCTAAGCCCCAAACTACATTCCCTGACAACCCGTTTGGATTATCACTTTGTTTCTGGAAAAATTTTATCTGTGAGCTAGCGGAATTGTAACGATATAATCCGCCTGAGTATGTGCCTAACCAAATGGAATTGTTCGAGTCCAAAAACAAACTATGAATGTGACTACTTTCCAAACCGAAATTAGAACTATTTTTATCGTTATAAGAAAAAATATAATTGGTTTCACTGTCTACGATACTGATCCCCGTATCTGTGCCAAGCCATACTTTTCCATCCTCATTCTGGATGATACTTCTGACTATCTCGCCGATTATGGGGGGATTGCTTCGGGTGTTCAGCTGTAGGATTTCAGCTGATTGGCTATCAATTTTATAGGCGCCTATTTCTGTTCCTAGCCAGTAACTTCCATCAATCATTTTAACATCTAGGATAACATTGGCTTCAACAATTATATTCCAAGGGTTGGATTCTTGTAAACTGAACAAGGGTGTTCAAGAATAAACAAACCTTGGCCAAGACTACCTAACCACGTTTTATCTTGTTCGCTGTAAATAACCTTAATATTTACGGGAAGGTCTACCCCATTTGCGCTTAACGGTAGAAACCTGTCAGCCAAGTCGTCATAAATATACAGGTTTGCAGTGGTGGAAACTAACAAATCCCCCTCTTCATTCAGGGCAATAGTAAAAATTTCATTACTGTTTAGCTGACTATTGTCTTTATTATAATTTGTAAAATTGTCTTTTAACGGATTGTATTTAGCCAGTCCATTTTTGGTCGCAACCCAAAGGTTTCCACTAGAGTCTAACAGTAGTTTTTTGGTAAAATTATTGGGTAATGAATAGGGGTCTTTACTAGAATGTTTGTAGTTTTTGAACTCATAACCATCAAAACGGCTTAAACCTTCAAAAGTGGAAAACCACATAAATCCGCGAGTATCTTCTAGGCTATTGGTTACTGTGTTTTGTACTAAACCTTCAGACTTAGAATAGTTAACAAAAATATTGTCTGCTGCATGGGCATAATGAACTGAAAAAAGTCCAAGTAACAGATATAAGAAAAATCTGCGGAATGTTAATAAATAGCGAATATGCACTTCTCACTTAGTGGTAGTGAACTACCTTAAAATACTTAGATTCAATCGGAAACATATCCGTATCGCCTAACCCTAAATATGCCTAATTTATAAGGCTGCTACAAGCATTAATCGTGCTAATACGGGTGTCTTAATGATAAAAGTGATTGATTGCTGCTTTTTTAGCTAATTTGTCCAGATATTAAAGATATCGGCCGTTGGATTTAAAACTTTGAATATCTGTTATCACATCCGTTTGGAATGGGACAGGGACATGCTGCGGCTCCCCGCTGTACAATATGGCTTCTCCAAATCCTTGTCGAGAGACGAGTGAAATCAGGTAGGATTTGAGTTCAGAAAAATCAATATCTAAGATTGTTTGGGTCATTCGAGAGCTGTATGTAAATGTACTATCTTGATTGCTTATCGCCATCCACAACCTCTGACTTTTCATGCTTAAATTAGTGTCTTTCTCCATTAGTTGTTTCATTACGCCTTTTTTGAGTGCATCCCATACATGGCGGAATTGGTCGATGCTTTCAACAATATTTTGCAAAAACAGATAAATTGCATCAATCAGATGCTCAGCAGGATGATGGGGTGATTGAATATAAAAGCCTATTCCCGGGTGTTGATTGTAGGGTATGTAGCCACTACCGACTAAGTAACCCAGTTGTTGTTCGGTACGAAGTTGATTAAAAAAAGGTGTGGCGAGTAATTGTTCTGCCAGAATGGTCAGTGCTACGTTTTTTAGACTCGCATCAGGCGCTTGAAAGTAGATGACAACAGCTGGATCTTTATGTTGACACTCTACGTGGTAGGAAATGGCTCTACCGTGTCTAATATCTGCTACACCTCTATGGATCTTGGCACATGTACCGTGCATCATTCTGAATTCTTTGATATCAGCACTGACTCTGTATGCGTCTTCTGCGACCCAATCACCAAACATCAGTCCTTCTAAATGAAATTGACTGAGTAACTTTTCCTTGGTTACCGCTATATCATCTAGGGTCAAGTTTTGCATGACGTGAGCCATCTCTGATGGAGCGTGATTTTGTTGTTGCATAAGCACAGAAAGTTTTGAAAAAAGTCGGTTGATGGGTTTATTCAATAGTGCATTGGACAAACCCTGATATTGTTTGGCTTTTACTTGAGAGAAACTATTAGAAAAATCTCTATTTACAACAATTTGAGTCAAAAGATTGGTGCAGAACTCTAACTGGTTTGAACTAAAACCGTTAGTTTGCAAAGAAAATCCACCTTGATGAGGGTATAAATGGAAATGCATGCCCGCTAGGTTAGCTTGATAATACTTTTGGTTGAGTTTTTCGTTTAACAGCGCGACCCATAGTCTTTTAGCCATCGTGACCTGAATACCTTCATTCACTGCATGGCAATCAAATGTTAAAAAGCAATCCCCCTTGGGTTGCTGAAACTGATCGTCTTGTCCATACCAAATATCTAATCCATTCTGGCTAATAATTTTTTTAGGTATCACAAATTCAGACACAATGGGGTTTATTGGTTTGCAAGAGGGTAAAAATTGATTGGCTTGTGGTAGCACAAAGCGCGAACGCCAATTTCCGCTTAGAAATGACTTCAGGCGGGTCGGTCCAATGGTGTCGACACTATAAGGTGTATGGTACCACTTAGCTTTATGGGTAGTTTTGACAAAGAGATTAACGGTTTTTATGCGCATATTTTCGGGGCAAAAAAAGCCTAACATTTGTAAGACTATATCCACCGCAGGTTTATCCAGAATGTAGTCGCCTGCAATCAGGTGTTGTGGCGGGTATTCGAACATTGCCTGACTGTAGTGGGATGCGTCGTCAATCGCCTTAGCTTGGTCGGGAAAGTCCCACATGAGTTGATTGAGGGTCGCGGTTTCTTCGATTCGCCAGGTTTCAATACCGTTTTCTTTGATCAATTGGATAATATACGAGAAAAGTGCTGTTATCACCTCATCAGCGTATTTAATACCTTCATCTGTCAATTGAAGATTTATGTTGAAATCTTTGAATGTGCTGCCTTCTATACCACCACCGGCACTTAAGCTAGTGGCCCAGTTTTTCGTTTTATAGAAATGTAATAAACCCCCTTCACCTTCATCACCTAAAATATGACTCAGAACATTTAAAGGTTTACTCCTGTAATGGGAATGCTGTTCAGGAAGCGCAAAGGTTAAAATCATTCTTCGCGCCTCTTGCAAAGGCAAGATATTGATCTGCACACCTAGGTTATGTTCAAGATAAAGTGCCGGAAGCGGTTCGACAGGTAACTCATTATGTGATGGCCAATCGCTAAACTGTTGGTGAACAAACTCTTCGCTGACTGACAGTGGTTGCGGGCTAACTAAACATAAACAGGCATTTTGAGGTTGATAAAAACGCTCAAACATCCGCAGTAATTTTTGTTTGAGTTGGAATGGGCTGAAAGGCTCAAAGGTTTGATGATTACCCACCGAAAACTGACTAAAAGGATGAGCTGGGTTACATGTCTCTTTATGCACTTGATAAAGACGTCTCAAATCGTCTTTTTGTTTTAATAAAAACTCGGCGTCGATTGCATTAATTTCTTTTGCAATAAGAGCCTCGCAGAATCTAGGTTTACTGAGCATTGCGTATAAATGGGTTAAGGCTTGTTGTTCATATTCAGTTGCAATTTCATAAAAATAACTGCTGTATTCTGTGCCTGTTAAGGCATTAATACTGCCTCCGTGCGTGGCAATAAAATCATTAAACGCGTTGGCTTCAGTGAACTCACTGTTGCC
>QIJM01000493.1 GCA_003232445.1 Paraglaciecola arctica | reverse complement strand
ACAAGCGCAGCCCGTCCTTAATGACATCTCATTAAACGTCAAAGCGGGCGAAGTCATCGGAATAGTGGGCTATTCAGGCTCAGGGAAAAGCACCCTAACCAAGCTCATTCAGCGTTTATATGTCCCCGAGTCAGGCAAAGTTAAAGTAGATGGTATTGATTTGGCGTTAGTCGACCCAGCATGGTTAAGACAGCAAGTGGGCGTTGTGCTACAAGAGAATTTTTTGTTCAACCGCTCGGTGCGAGACAACATTGCGCTAGCTGACGCAGGTGCTGATATCGAAAGTGTCATAAAGGTCGCCAAGTTGGCGGGCGCCCATGACTTTATCCTTGAACTACCAGAGGGTTATGACTCTATGGTGAGTGAAAACGGTTCATCACTTTCAGGTGGTCAAAAGCAGCGGATCGCTATTGCCAGAGGACTGTTAACCAATCCTAGAATACTGATATTTGACGAAGCCACCAGTGCACTGGACTACGAGTCAGAAAGTATCATTCAGCAGAATATGCGACATATTACTAAAGGCCGAACCGTCTTTATTATTGCCCACCGATTAACCGCTGTTAGACAAGCTAATCGTATACTCGTGATGGATAAAGGTCGCATTGTTGAGCAAGGCTCTCATGAGCAATTGATTGCAAACCGAGGAATTTATCATAAGTTGCACGCACTGCAATCTTCTGGTGATAAAACAAGCAATATCGATATTGCTCCCGTAGCCAGTTAAACGGGATCGATTAATTACTATGGTAATAGTGAATATTTTGACTAAACGTTCAAGGATACAATGAGCAAGCAAAACAAACTAAATAATCAGTTCTTACCTGCAGCGCTAGAAGTTGAATCTACTCCACCTCCTCGGTTCGCCCGTGGCATTATTTGGAGTTTGTTAGTATTGATTATCATGAGCGTAACTTGGGCCTGCTTTGGCACAATTGACATTGTCGCTGTCGCACAAGGCAAGTTAGTGCCTGGCAGTAAAGTCAAAACTATCCAGCCGTTAGAGGCGGGGATAGTTAAACGCATCTACGTGACTGAAGGGCAAACAGTAAAAGCCGGGGATAAACTGCTCGCCTTAGACAGTCAAATTAATGATGCGGAGATACGTAAGCTAGAAAATGAAATTAGCGCCCTACAGCAGGATCTTGTGCGCAGTCAAACGTTGCTTGAATATGCGGCACTGCACAAGCAACCTTCTAACCGTGACCAAGTACAAGTAAGTCCATCTATTAACACCTTGCTGCTTAGTGGCATAAATCAATTTGATGCCAAAATTACAGAGTTCTATCTTAACTTGAAAAGTCTTGAAGCCCAGAAAAAGACCACAGAAGTCAACGTTAAACGCTATCAAAAAACCATGCCGTTGGTTGCACGTCGAGTGCAAGGAAAAAAGAAGCTAAACAGTAACTCATTGGTACATACTGACCAATATTTACGAGCACAACAAGAATATATTGAGCAACAACAGTCTTTGGCGTATGAGCAAGCGAAGGTGAATGAGATTTTGGCCAGTGTTAACGCCACTCGACAGCAGCAGACATCCTTTATCGCAGACTATCAGGTACAACGCCATACCGAGCTTAATCAATTTCACAGGCAGCTTAGTATTCTACAACAAGATTTGTTACAAGCCCAAACCACAGAAACCCAACAGATATTACATGCCCCGGTCAGCGGTGTGATTGAAAACCTAATGGTCACCACAATCGGCGGCGTAGTCACACCCGCTCAAGAGTTGATGCAATTAGTGCCAATAGAACGCACCTTAGTGGTAGAGGCCGGTCTTGAAAACAAAGACATCGGTTTTGTCACCACAGGGCAAAGTGCCGAGATTAAGTTAGAAGCCTTCCCCTTTATGAAATATGGACTGATCCACGGAGAAATTGTCAATGTCTCCGCCGATGCGGTTGAGCATGATCAGCTAGGATTGATATTCCCCATCAAAGCCACCTTAAACTCTGAAAAAATCATGGTGAACGGCAATTGGGTCAATCTACAGCCAGGCATGCAAGCAACGGTAGAAGTCAAAACAGGGCAAAGGCGCATTATCGAGTTTTTACTTGCCCCTGTTTTACGAGGCTTAGATGAAGGGATCAGGGAGAGATAGGATACAGACTACAAATATAATTTGGTAAACGGCGAGTATTTGAGTTCTTTTTTGCGCCACTGCTACGCTACTCACAAGAAAACAGGATACAAAAAGTGGTTAAATTTATACAGATAATAAAACTAAAATCTTTCAGTGTAATGGTTTTATCCGCTTGCTTTATTGTGGCTCTATTCAGCGCCTACTATCTAGTGTCAACCGATGGGGAAAAGGAAAAGAAGCCCCACACATTAAGGGTCGGAAAACACTTATTCGAGATACCGCGAGATTATGTATGGGGCTACAACCGTGGCAAGGATGGCATTGCTGTTGGTGCTAATATGCGCGCCCTCTATCCAGGGTTTGAGCCAGAAACTCGTCATAATAAAGATGAGTTTGAAAAAGGTGGGTGGGCCAATGGACGACTTATTTTATTTTCAATGAGAGATATAAATACAACAGTTCCCAACAGCGACATTATTGCCAGGTATTTGCAAGAGGCGAGTAAAATAGGATCGCACAAAAAAGAAGGCGATTTTTACAATTATCCAGTTAGGGACAAGAAGAAGGAACTCGTATTAATCAGTTTAGAGGGGAAAAACAATATCTATTTCTATTGTGGACGCAAGGGGGCCGTGCCTTATCCATCATGTAATACAAGATTCTTATTAAATAAGGATATATACATTCGGATTTCATTCCCCAAAACTCTACTTCCACGATGGAGAACGTTAACTACTGACTTACGCCAGTTAATTACTTCTTTTCAAGTTAAAGGTTCGCTTTAACTACATATTTTCTCCTCTATAGGCAAGAAGGTTTACATGAAAGATAGATTACAAAAAAAGGGCATATTTATGCAGAGAATAAAGTCAAAAAAGCTGGGATCACTAGCTTTGTTAGCTTGCCTTGTCATCGCGATGTTCAGTGCGTGTCACCCAACCTCGAATGATGAGAAAACTGGAAAAAAGGTGTTTACCTTAAAGGTGAATGAACACGTATTTACGATCCCAATTGGTTATGTATGGGCCTATGACAGAGGTGAAAATGGCACGGTAATTGGTGCGAATTTACACGCCCTTTATCCCGGGTTTGAGCCACAAACCCGCCAAAATAAGGAAGAGTTTGATAAAGGTGGTTGGGCTGATGGGCGATTGATATCATTCTTGGTAGATGATTTTAGGGCAATCAAACCTATTAGTAAGATTATCGAGCGTTATTTAGGAGAAGCGGAAGAAATTGGCCCTTATAGGAAAGAAGGGGAGTTTTATATTTACCCGGTTATGGATAAAAAGAGGGAATTGTTACTAAGTACCTTAAATGGTGAAAATAACATTTATCTCTACTGTATGAAGGATAATGCCGTACCTCATCCTTCCTGTGATACCAATTTTGCTCTGAATAGGGATATTTATATACATCTAACTTTTTCCAAAAAGCTCTTACCACACTGGAAAGGGCTGACTAACGAACTTAAAACGCTAGTTAATTCTTTTCAAGCCAAAAACGAACAATAATCTATTTAACTTGGAGGAATAAATGTTAACTGATACTCAAATTCAGCAGTTACAAACAAGAAAGTTTACAAGAACGATAGATAGAAACTAGAGGTGACATTTATGAAACGCTTTACTCTAAAAAACATATGTTCAATGATTTTATTAGTTGGTCTGACCGCAACGATGAATGCTTGTCATCCCATTTCGACAGATGAACGGACTGGGGAAAAAGTGGTTACACTAAAAGTGAATGAACATTACTTTAAAATTCCATGGGGTTATGTATGGGCTTACGATAGAGGAAAAAATGGCACATTGATTGGCGCTAACCTGCATGCTTTGTATCCAGGGTTTGAACCTAAAACTAGGCAAAATAAAGAGGTATTTGATCAGCTAGGACGAGGGGGAGGAAGGCTTGTTACCTTTCTAATAAAAGATCTTAAGACAATTAAGCCCATTAGCAGAATTATTGCCAGATACTTGAGTGAAGGCAAAGAAGTGGGGCCATATAGACAAGATGGCGATTTTTATATTTACCCAGCGAGAAACAATAAGAAAGAATTCATATTAACTACTTTAAATGGCGAGAATAATACTTACTTTTATTGTTCAATAAGATAATGCTGTACCTTACCCTTCTTGTAATACAAATTTCGCACTGAATAAAGATATCTATATCCATTTAACTTTTTCCAAAAAGTTGTTACCTCAATGGCAACCGCTTACTAATGAGTTACAGCAGCTAGTCAACGCATTTTACCTTAAACAAGAAATTTAACTTACTATTCAATCTGGAGGAATAATGTTAACTGATTCTCAAATTCAGCAACTACAAATTCATGTCAATAATGGTGATGCTCTGGCTTATTATCAAGGCTTAATTGATGCCGGTGTAGCCTATGGCCATTTGGGTTTAGGAGCCGCCAGTGATGGTAATTCTGGTAATCCATTAGCCGATTTTGGTGGTACCTTTGCTAACAATTTTTTAGAAGCAAAATTTTCTGAAACACATGGCAGGGCCATGTTGGAATCAGAAAAACAAGCAGTCAGAGAAGGATTAATTACAGCAGATCTAAATTTAAGACAACTGGGTGAGGTTACAGGCAAAAATATTCGAGACTATCACCACGATGTTTTTGAAGGCTTAGATATCCCCAAAGCAGCTTGGACAGGCACTTTTTTTGACGACAGGTTGGGCCCTTATTCATGGTGCTGGGTTTGCG
>QIJM01000672.1 GCA_003232445.1 Paraglaciecola arctica | reverse complement strand
TCTACCATTAAACGCACCACCGAGGTGGGTGTAAAAAACTCGCCGCCACCTTGCCCTTCTGCCAAGGCAAAGTTACCGAGAAAATACTCGTAAATTTTTCCCAGCATATCGCCACTGGCATCACGCGGAATATTGGAAAAGGTTTTTAATAACTGCGCAGGAATGGTTTTGTCGGTGCGCGTTAACGGCACGTATTCATCTTTGGGCAGTATGCCATCAAGTTCCGGTTTGTATTTCTCTATGTCCTGCATCGCCTCTTTAATGTGTTTGGCAACATTGGCTTTATCCGGCAAGTTCAGCAGATAATCGTAACGGGCATGGGGCGGCAGATAAAAGCCGCATTTTTCAATGGCGATTTTATCAATCGCTTTTTCACGACGCGTGCCGGTGAGTTTAGCAAATTCGGCATTAATGGCTTTTTCTGCCCGTGCGTAATTATTGTCGGCAAATTTCAGGAAGATCAGACCGAGTACCGGTGTGGCGTATTCGCTGGATTTTAAATCGGTATTGGCGCGCAGGTTATCGGCGGCAGACCAGAGGTCTTTTTCGAGTTGTTTGAGTTGATCTGTGTTCATTTATTCTGCTTTTGTTGTTTGTGGACGCTCAAAGGGAGCTTTGATTATTTTGACACATTAAGCCCGTTATTTCTGCGAGCATTTAACAAGCCATCACCCATAACAATTTGGCTAAATATCAAGACAAGCTAGGCTTGGGTTAGAATGGATTGGTATTACTAAGCTTTCTTTAACCGACCATACGTTTGGCTTGTTCAATAATAAGCTCACAAGAGGGTAAAACTTGATAACTAGCTGACCCAAGTGGGATAAAGCTATCATGGGCTGTAAGCCGTTCAATTTTTCGGCTTGAATAATCAACATCATGTTCAATTAATAACGTGACTAAGGCTTCGCTAATGGATCCCGTTTGGCGACACTCATCCACTATCAGCACATTTTTTATATCACCAATAGCCTCAACGATAGCTGTTTCGTCAAGAGGAGCAAGCCAACGTAAGTCAATCAAGGTACAGTGAATATCTGATTCAGCGAGAACCTTTTCAGCCTGCCGACTCAAGTAATAACCGTTGCCATAACTGATAATACACACATCTTTACCCTTGCCAAAATAACCCAGCTGCCCTGTTTTAATAGGTTTAGCATCACTTGGTTGCAGATAGTCAAATGACCAAAGTGAGTCACCTTCTTGATGTAGATCTTTTTTCATGTAAAGAGCTATAGGCTCAATAAAAATAACCACTCGTTGCTCTTCTTGGGCTAACCTGACCGATTCTCTGAGCATTTCAATCGCATCGGCTCCGTTTGAGGGGCAGGCGATGATTAACCCAGGAATATCACGAAATACGGCAAAGGAGTTGTCGTTGTGAAAATGTCCACCAAAACCACGCTGGTAAGCTAAGCCTGCGATCCTTATCACCATCGGATTAGTGAATTGGCCATTTGAAAAGAATGGCAAGGTGGCAGCCTCACCTCTTATTTGATCTTCAGCATTATGCACGTAAGCTAAGAACTGAATTTCTGGCATAGGTAGAAACCCATTGTGAGCTAAGCCTATTGCCATGCCCAAAATAGACTGTTCATCAAGTAAAGTATTAATGATCCTTTGCGGCCCGAACTTGTCTACTAATTTACTGGTGACGTTATATACACCGCCTTTTTTACCTATATCTTCACCGCACATCACAATATTTTTCTGCTCGGCCATTAAATCGAGCATGGTCCAATTTAACAATTTGGCGAGGTGTTGTTTCTTAGCTAAGTTGTGTTTTTCATGGCTGAATAATTGGGTGCGTTCAGCTTTAGATACTTTGCTGAGATAAACCTTATCTAACTTAGGCGGGATAATACTGTGTTTAATTTTCTCAGCGCAGGTCAGTTTGGGCTTAGTGATCACTTGCTGACTGATGGCTTCAACACGTTGTTCTATATGTTTATATAAATCGATAATTTGCTGGCCATTTAGGCAGTTGTGCTTTAACAACAGCACTGCGCTAAACAGCAAGGGATCATGAGCTTCAGTATCTTCAATATATTCATTACTGCGGTAAATAAATTCAGAATCAGAGCCAGCATGCCCCAATAAACGTACTGTTCTCATATGTAAAAACACAGGCTTGCGTTGTTTTCGGGCAACATCTACTGCTTGTTGAGTTTTGTGATAAGTGTCGAGTAAATCTAATCCATCACATTGAATATAATGCAGCCCAGCTCTATGTTCAAAGTTGGCCTGCACCCAACCTTTAGGTGTAGCGGTAGAGATACCGATACCGTTATCTTCACATATAAATACGATTGGCATAGGTACAGATTGATACGCAGCCCATGCTGCAGCGTTAATGGCACCTTGTGCTGTGGAGTGATTAGACGAGGCATCACCAAAATTACATATCACTACACCGTCTTTTTCCAGTACGTTATCTACCGCTACCTTGCGCGACAGGCTAATACTGAAAGCCGTGCCTACGGCTTTAGGTAAGTGTGATGCTATGGTGCTGGTTTGAGGGGGAATAAATAGGCTCTTACTGCCCAAAACTTTGTGCCTACCACCAGAAATAGGATCATCAGACGACGCAGCAAAACTCAACAACATATCGTACAAAGGGGTTTGATCAGGTACTTGCTTAGATCTTTGTATAACAAAAGCGCCACTTCTGTAATGTAAAAAAGCCATGTCATTAGGCCTAAAAGCCAATGCACAAGCAGCGTTACCTTCATGCCCTGCACTGCCTATGGTGTAAAAGCTTTGACCTTGTTTTTGCATGACACGTGACTGAAAATCCAGATGACGACTCATAACCTGTGATTCAAATAGATCTATTAATTGTGTATTAGACAAACCTACTTCAGCAGGAGTGAATGAAGAGTTTACTGAAGGTAAAGAATCAGACTCTATCGCCTCAATAATCTGCTGTTTAACTTTAAGATTACGATCTTGTATCAATGTCGCTACGCCTTGAATTTCTTAAATATAATGCTAAGAAAACGCCTGTATGCCAGTTTGAGCACGGCCTAGAATAAGTGCGTGCACATCATGTGTGCCTTCATAAGTATTCACTGCTTCGAGATTCATTACATGGCGAATAACATGATATTCGTCAGAAACACCGTTGCCACCGTGCATATCACGAGCAACACGGGCAATATCTAGAGCCTTACCGCAAGAGTTACGTTTTATTAACGAGATAGCTTCAGGTGCAAGTTGGTGACTATCCATCAATCTGCCAGCTTGTATACAGGCCATCAAACCCACTGTGATTTCGGTTTGCATATCCGCTAATTTTTTCTGGATCAGCTGTGTTGCGGCAAGAGGACGGCCAAATTGTTCTCTATCGAGGCAATACTGGCGAGCAGCATGCCAGCAAAACTCTGCGGCGCCAAGTGAACCCCACGCAATGCCGTAACGAGCTTTGTTAAGACAACCAAACGGCCCTTTCAAGCCAGACACATTAGGCAGTAAGTTAGCCTCGGGCACCCAAACATTGTCCATCACAATTTCACCGGTAATAGACGCCCTTAGTGAAAACTTGCCTTCAATCTTAGGAGCGCTGAGTCCTGGCATGCCCTTTTCAAGAATAAAACCGCGGATTTCGCCCTCTAGCTTGCCCCAGACCACAAATACGTCAGCTATGGGTGAGTTAGTGATCCACATTTTAGTTCCGATTAACCTATATCCGCCGTTTTCTGCTACTGCTCTTGTACTCATGCTCGCAGGGTCAGAGCCGGAATTTGGCTCGGTTAAACCAAAACAACCTACCCATTCTCCAGTCGCCAACTTAGGCAAATACTTTTGTCTTTGCTCTTCACTACCGTAAGCATAAATCGGGTGCATGACTAAAGAGGATTGCACGCTCATTGCACTTCGATAACCACTGTCTACACGCTCTACTTCGCGGGCAATAAGGCCATACACAACATGATTCACATTCGCGCAACCATATGCCTCAGGCAGTGTTGCTCCAAGCAAACCTAACTCGCCCAGTTCATTCATTATCTCGCGGTCGAATCGTTCATGGCGATTGGCTTCTAAAATACGAGGCATCAGCTTGTCCTGACAATACTGATGAGTGCTATCGCGCATCATGCGTTCTTCTTCAGATAACATAGAATCGAGATTGAGAGGGTCTTGCCAATTAAAACTAGCGCGATTACTGGATAGATTGCTGGACATGGAAATACCTAATATTTTCTTAGTGTGCGGATCATAAGCATTATTTAGCTAAAGGCATAATATTAATAATCTTCATTTGCTATAGTCTTTGTCTATATCAGATATAAGGAAGATACAACTTGGATTTACGTGCATTAGAGTATTTTGTCACTATCTACGAAACGGGTAGTTTAAGCGCTGCTTCAAAGAAGAAATTTGTCGCCCAGCCTTCCATATCGTCCTCGTTGAAAAAATTAGAACAAAGTCTCTCAACCAGTTTATTTGTTCGCCATGCAAGGGGAGTTCAGGCAACCCATGCAGGGGAGCAGCTTTATCCTCTAGCCAAACAATTATTGGGGCAAGCGGGGGCTATTCGAGATGTTTTTAGTACGGACACCACAAAAACACCTTTTAGGTTAGGTTTGATAAAAGGTTTAGGCGTGGCGCGAATGAGTAACTTGCTAGGCAGGTTTACCCGTTCAGTAGACTCCTTAGAGCTAACCTTGGTGTCTCAAGATGAACCATGTCAAGCACGGATCATTAGCCGTGATTTACTGCTAAACAACGAACAGTTTGTGCCTATGTGGCAGGAGGAATATCAATTGGCTATTCCACTCAATCACCCATTAGCTTTAATCGACAGCAT
>QIJM01000396.1 GCA_003232445.1 Paraglaciecola arctica | reverse complement strand
ATCTAGATAGCCCAAGATATCGGACTGTAATAATGCATTTTCGCTATTCATAATTAGCAACTCACCAAGAAATAAGGATTTAAGACGGATTCTTTTTGATTGTATCTAAGAGGTGCAGCATCTGTTTTTAGTGCATTTAGTGCATCTTCAATTATTGTTACCTTTCCGCCAGCGGCTTCTACAACAGCCTGGGCAGCACCGGTATCCCACTCAGATGTGGGGCCTAAGCGCGGATAGAGATGCGCTGCACCTTCTGCGACTAAACATAGCTTAAGGGAACTGCCCATGGCGACCAACTCAGTCTCGCCTTCTAAAGAGTCAAGCAATGCCTGTATCTCAGAGCTTTGGTGTGAACGGCTACCGACTATCTTCCATGTTTCGCCTTTGATCCAAGCTTTAGGAGAGATATCTACTTTTATACCGGCAGTTATCTTAAAAGCCCCTTGGCCTAAAACGCCCACGTAGGTTTGTTTCAAAACTGGAGCATATACCACACCAAAAACGGGTACACTGTCTTTAATTAATGCAATATTCACCGTGAATTCACCATTTTTTTTAATGAACTCTTTAGTGCCATCAAGTGGGTCAACTAACCAATAGGTATCCCAACTGTTGCGTTCTTGCCATGAAATATAAGCAGATTCTTCAGACAAAACAGGTAGGTCTGATACTTGGCTTAAGCCTTCAACAATACAATTATGTGCGGCTAAATCGGCTTCAGTTAACGGACTTTCATCTGATTTTTCATAGATAGCAAAGTCTTTTTGATAGATATCCATGATTTTATCACCTGCTAGGTGGCTTATATCAATAATGCTTTGAATAAGTTGTTCGTTTAACATTAAGCCGTAATTCCTTTTTGTTTTAACAAATCAAAAAGTTGCTCAGCAGATTGCGCGGCCGTTTGTCCAGAAAAAGCTAAAGTGATTTCAGCGTTTTCTGGTGCTTCGTAAGGTGAATCGATACCGGTAAAGTTTTTAATATCGCCTTGTCTGGCTTTTTGGTACAACCCTTTAGGATCACGTTTTTCACATTCTTCTATCGGCGTATCAACAAATATTTCAACAAATTCGCCATCGGCTAACAAATTACGACAAAAGTCTCTTTCAGTTTTAAAAGGTGAAATAAAGGCTGTTAGCACTATGGTGCCTGCATCAACAAAAAGCTTAGATACTTCGCCAATGCGTCTGATGTTTTCTACTCTATCTTTATCACTGAAGGTCAAATCACCACATAAGCCGTGACGCACGTTATCGCCATCTAACAAGTAGGTATGTTTGCCATGTTCTGCCAATTTTTTTTCTAACAAATTAGCGATGGTAGATTTACCTGAACCGCTCAAACCTGTTAGCCATAACACGCAAGGTTTCTGTTTTTTTGCTTCCGCTCTGCGAGCTTTATCAACATCATGCTGATGCCATACTATGTTGGTAGCCATTAGAAATATCCTTCCATTTTTTTCTTCTCCATTGAACCTGAAGAATCATGGTCAATGACGCGGCCTTGTCGCTCAGAAGTTTTGGTCAATAACATCTCTTGAATGACTTCTGGCAAGGTAGCGGCGGTGGATTCAACTGCGCCTGTTAGTGGATAACACCCTAGGGTTCTAAAACGCACTGAACGCATTTCAGGTGTTTCGCCTTCTTCCATTGGCATACGGTCATCGTCGACCATGAAGTACACACCGTCGCGTTTAACCACTGGGCGAGGTTTTGCCAAATACAATGAAGGAATTTCGATGTTTTCCATGTAGATATATTGCCAGATATCTAGCTCAGTCCAGTTCGACATAGGGAATACACGAATACTTTCGCCTTTGTTAATTTGTGCGTTGTAAACGTTCCATAATTCTGGACGTTGGTTTTTAGGATCCCATCTGTGGTTCTCGTCGCGGAAAGAGTAAACACGTTCTTTAGCTCGAGATTTTTCTTCGTCGCGGCGGGCTCCGCCAAAAGCAGCATCGAACTTATAATGATTCAGTGCTTGTTTTAAGGACTGAGTTTTCATGATATCGGTGTGTTTAGAGCTACCATGGCTGAATGGACCTACATTCATCTTCACACCTTCCTGATTAATATGCACCAGTAGGTTGAGATCATGTTTCTTGGCTATTTCGTCACGAAATGCAATCATTTCACGGAATTTCCAAGTGGTGTCTACATGCAGCAATGGAAAGGGGATTTTGCCTGGGGCAAAGGCTTTACGAGCTAGATGTAATAACACTGAAGAATCTTTACCCACAGAGTACAGCATCACTGGATTATCGAATTCAGCCGCCACTTCACGGAAAATATGAATACTTTCCGCTTCGAGTTGCTTCAAATGGGTCACAGTAGGGATCGAGTTAGACATGGCTTTCTCACGAAAAGTTAATTGTTTATATTAAAAAATTCTATGGTTATAACGATAACAAAATTCAACTTTAGATTATATTCTTATTTCTACTATCACAGTACTAATTCAACTGGTTCTGACCCAGTAACTAATGGCTGTGATAGCTTCAATGTTTAATCTAGCTGATCGAGTGTGTGCTTCACTTTATCGAAGGTATCTGATACCAGTTGATCATCTTGCTTACTTAATAAGCTGATGGTGATAATAGTCACACTACATACAATAAATCCAGGCACTATTTCATACAGCCACTTACTTAAGCCCTGTCCATTGATTGTTAACGGCGCATAAATCCAAATCAAAACGGTAATAGCACCGGATAACATGCCAAAAATAGCCGACAGGCGTGTCATTCTTTTCCAAAATAGGCTCATTAATACAACTGGACCAAAGGCCGCTCCAAAACCAGCCCATGCATTGCTGACTAAGCTTAATATAGTGCTGCTTCGGTCATAAGCTAGGTAAATGGCAACTAACGCAACTAGCGCTACGGAGACTCTGCCAGCGGTGACCAACTCTTTTTGACTGGCGCTTTTGCGTAAGAAGGCTTGGTAAAAATCACCGGTTAACGAGCTTGATGTGACCAGCAATTGTGAGGATATGGTACTCATTATTGCAGCCAGTATTGCGCCTAATAAAAAGCCACTTATTAGCGGATGAAACAGTATTTGCGATAGATAGATGAAGATGGTTTCTGGATCTTGCAGCCCAGCTTGGGTTTTGGTCACATAAGCAAGCCCAAGTATGCCTGTTGCCAATGCCCCAATAATGGATACCACCATCCAACTTATCCCTATTCTGCGTGCTGTTTTGATGTCTGTTACAGAGCGAATTGCCATAAAACGCACAATGATATGTGGCTGACCAAAGTAGCCCAATCCCCAAGACAATAAAGATATTATGCCTATCACCGTCATCGCTTGCCCATTGGAAGCGTCTATAAACAGATTCAAAAAGTCAACCTCATAAGTGGCCAGTTGAGTGGCAGCACCGCTGAACCCTCCCAAATCAAACAGCACCACTACAGGCACCAATACCAAGGATACAAACATGATGCAGCCTTGCACAAAGTCAGTAATGCTGACTGCCATAAACCCGCCGAGTAAGGTATAAGCCACTACAACACCGGCAGTTACATACAAGCCCATTTCATAACTTAAGCCAAATGACGACTCAAATAATTTACCTCCGGCTACCACGCCAGATGAGGTATATAAAGTAAAGAAAACTACAATGACAATAGAAGAAATGAGCCTTAAACTGTGACTTGAGTCATTGAAGCGGTTTGCAAAATAATCGGGAATAGTGAGAGCGTTTTTTGCCAGTTCGGTATATACCCTGAGTCGTGGCGCAACCCATAAATAATTCAGGTAAGCACCAGTGACTAGACCCACTGCAATCCACGCACTGGAAATACCCGACACATACATAGCGCCAGGCAAACCCATTAACATCCAGCCACTCATATCTGATGCTCCTGCAGATAATGCGGTGACTTTAGGGCTTAAACTTCGACCACCCAACATATAACCTTCAACGTCCGTGCTAGATTGTTTAAACGCATACAAACCAATGCCAAGCATGGCCAAAAAATACAGGCCTAGGGATACAAATGTGAAGGGTTCCATTGATGTTTCCTTAGAAGTGAAGGGGAATAAGTATGCACTTATTTTTATGTTGCAGTATGCTAACAACTAGATAACTAATTCGCTACTAATATCAAGTGGTTGTATGTATTGCAAAACGTTTGAAGAACTGAGTAAAGATGAACTATATGCTTTGGCGAAGTTGCGTCAGCAGGTATTTATTGTCGAACAAAAGAGTATTTATACTGACCTTGATGATTACGATCAAACGGCCATACATTATTTGGATTTTGATCAATCAGGTAAACTAACTGTTTATGCTAGATACAGGCAAGACGAGAGCGCTAATCAAGTCAAAATCGAACGGGTGGTATTAGATAAAAACGCTCGGGGTAAAGGGCAGGGCAAGCGTTTAATGAATATGATGTTGAATGACATCTCTGCTAATTTCCCTGAAACAACTATCGTTTTGTCCTCACAGTTAGAGGTGTGTCAATTTTATTCTTCTCTCAATTTTAAAACTCAGGGTGAACCTTATGATGATGGTGGTATAGCTCATATTCGAATGTATTATCAGCGATAAAAAAAAGCTTCCTAAAAAAGAAGCCTTTTTTGCTTTGATATCATTGTTCATTTATCGATAAAGTTAGGCTGAAAATTGGAACTTCTTGTTCAGTTGCTCTTTCATTTTACTTATATTAGTCCCTTTTTCTCCCACTATAAATCTATAGCTTGGCTGTTGTATCTTGTGCCACGGGTTGAACCTTCTGCTTGGTGGGTATCATCATGAGGTACAACAAACACCGATACTTTTCCATTCTCTCCTTCAACCACCATATGTAAACTTCTAACATTTTCGAAATCACAGAAATTTGCGTAATAAACTCGTCCGATATCTTCTGAAAATTCAGCACCAAATTTGGCTAATTTCGCATTGACCTGTTGCAGTGATACATTTTCTTGGGCGTCCAACGCATAGTTGCCCTCGTGATACACGTGAGCAATAGCTTGTTTAGATAAATCCAACAGGTTGTTTTGTTGCCACAGGGTAAAACTCACGCCCACCACAAAAGCAACCGACGCTGCCATAGCAAGCTGTATACGATTACGTACTTTACTCGACTTATGGGATTGCATGGTTTGGCGCAAAATTAGTTTGTGCACTAAGTCATCGGGTACTTTTACCTGACTGGCTTGCTGCATGCTTTTATCCAGTTGTTTAAGTTCTTTGCTGAACTCCTGCTTTTTAGGATCGTTAGCAATGGCTGCTAATACCTTTTCATTTGTACAATTAGGGTCAGCATATAAAGTACGACGAAATTCTAATTCATCCATTTTTAAGCCCCCTGTTATTATTGGCCTTGTCTAGCGCTTCTTTGACCTGATTACGTGCTCTGAATAATCGTGTCATCACGGTATTTTTGTTTAAATTAAGTTGCTGGGCAATTTCATCACCGCTATAGCCAAATACTATCTGTAACATCAATGGCTCTCTGTATTGTTCACTTAACGACGCCATAATCGCGCGTAACTCTCGGTGCTCAATTTCAACTTCATTACTTAGCTGGTCGTCAATGACCGATACATCATCTATATCAACCAAGTCGAATTGTTTACGTTCAAAACGCCTAGCGTTTTCTCGGCGCAATATGGTAATTAACCAAGACTTCGCTGCTTTTTCATCTTTGAGTGAATCTAAAGATTTCCATGCGCGAAGAAAGGTCTCCTGTACTATGTCTTCTGCTACTGCTTTGTCTTTCACAAGCCAATACGCATAGCGGAATATGTCACTATGAAGGGCTAGCACTAACACTTCATAACGTTTTTGTTTATTTGCCATGTCACTAGAGACCGAGGCCTGACTATTTTGCTTTCGCGAAAACATTTTTAATTCCACCATAGCTTTGGCTTGTGTTTTATTACGTACCCAAGAGAGTTCTTCTGCAACGCTAAGGATACCGGTAATTGGCTCTCAACAGGGGGTAAATAAACAAAAACTTATCGATGTCGGCAACCTGTTTATTAAGAAACAGGATACAACGGCGACAAGTTATGTTTTGTGTGTGTGTCGATACTGCCGTTTTTACGCATTTTACGCAATATTTGATGTAACTCTGTGCTTTGCCATTCGCTTTGATTTTTTGCATAACGCGAAGCTAAAAGAGTATTAACTGCCTCGTTTAGAGACTGATTATCAATGACCTTTAAGCTTTGGGCTAAAGGCACATTTTTGTCTTGAATATAACTGCCTAGCCATAGTGGTAGATATTTATGTGTATCAAGAGATACGTTTTTATTTAATGCTTTTTCTAGGGATTTCCACAAAAACTGTTCACTTTGCGAGTTCCTAGCAGAAGAGTTGCTCTTATGCTTAGTGGCAGCTTTTAATATCGAAACGTGTTTCCACCAGAGCATTAATGTAACAAGCCATAAAATCAATAAGCTGGCTGTTAGCCAAATCCAGTACTGAGGTATATTAATACTTTGATTGTTTACACCAGCAGGCATTGATTTTTGTGGCTCAATTGCAGGAGCAGAATGAATACTCGGACTTAAGGGAATAGCACTGGTTGGTTGTGTTGTGGCGGGCAATATTTGTAATGTTTTTTCTGCTAAAACTGCAAATTCGGTTTTTTGGGTGAGGGTATTGAACCAAGGGATCCTAACTTGTGGGATGACGAGTTGGCCAGCTTGACTGGGTATGAGCGCAATACTTTCTTTGCGCTGTGCTATCAGCGTATTATCTTTTTCAACTGTTGTTGTTTCGGCTTGATCGAGGTAAGTCTTCACCGAGTCAGGATAAACACTGGTGATTTTAGGAAGTTGTTCTTCGACCACCCCTATTGCGGTTAATGTGATAGTGCGGGTAATAGGCTCACCTACAAAAAAATCACGGGTATTGCCTTGCCACTCATCGTCTAACTGCACAAAGTCACTGGGCAGCCAATGTTGGTCGTAATTACTTGGGATAGGTAGAATGGTAATACTCTGGCCAGGCCCAACTCTGTTAACCGCTTTGCTACGGTTAAAAAAACCAAAACTTTGCCGTGAATTGTCAATCACTTCACCTTCAAACAACGGACCCTCTATGGTGAAAATACCACTTTTCTGCGCAATTATAGCAAATGATCGCTCTATAATACGGTAACGACGCCCATCAACAACCTCGTTATATTCTTTGTCTTTACCTATTTGCCTGATATCGGCATTTTCCAATGTAGGGCTAGATAGACTGCCTCTTTGCAAATCTTTACCTAAATGCAATTTAACTGTGTAGCGAATTTGTTGCTGTAAATAAGCCTCTTTGGCATCGACATTGGTAGTGATAAACAGATCGCGCCCGCTAGATGCAGAGCTGGCTGAGGCAAGTATCACTAACACCTCAATCGGTTTTGTTATGGCTCCGTCTATGTTAAAGCTAGGTATAGTATCAAAATAGTTGACCAAGTGGTACTTCTGGTTGTGTCAAAGTTGATCATCTTTGTTTGCGAACTAACAGAGGTGCGACCTACCATAAAATCTTTCATTAAAAGAGAGGAATCAAATGCGCTCCTATCTACCTCACCGTTAGCTACCACAGACAGAATGAATGACTCATCCACCATCACTGGGTTTTTATCCACAGAAGCGCTCACTTCAATCGACTGAGCGTGTGCCATGCTAGTTAGGATAAACAACCCTAAGCAGATGATTAATTTGGGCATTTTAGACATACTCACTATTACCAATTCCCCTGTATATTAGTTGGCAATCTTTCTCTTTTTCGCCGTTGTGACTCAATTTGCATTTTACGTTTTAATAAAAATGCAGGATCGTCTGGTACCCGATTGAGCAGGTTTTGCATACGTTGCATTTGCTCTCGTTGTTCATCGGTCAGCTCTTCTTCCTCTTGTTGCAGGGCTTGAGCCTCTTGCTCTTGCTCTGATCCTTGTTTCTCGGCCTCAGCTTGTTCGGCTTGCTGTTGTTCTGCTTCTTGCTGTTCCTGCTGTTCTTGTTCTGCTTGGTTTTGTTGCTCAGGATCTTGTGACTGTGGCTCACTTTGTTCTGGGTTGTCTCCTTGCTGTTGATCTTGAGACTGCTCACCCTCTTGCTGTTCTTCTTGTTGCTCGCCATCTTCCTGATCTTCGGATTGTTCGCCAGATTGTTCTTGTTGCTGTTGCTGTTGTTCTTGTTGATTTTTGAGCCTTTCAAGTAAGGCTTTGTTCGCTAAGGCCTCTTTATGTTCTGACTGTTGCTCTAAAACTTTGTCATAGGCGGCAATCGCTTGGTCTATTTCGCCCAGTTGTGCCAAAGCATTACCCGCATTGTATGTGGCATCGATATAGCTTTTATCGGTAGGCTCAACCTGAGCAAAAGACTCTAAGGCCGCTTGATAATCTTCGTTTTTATAGTGAGCAGTACCTTGCCATAAATTATCATCAAAAGTATTAGCTGCTTGCTCATACTCGTTCTCATTATAAGCTTGCATGGCCTGCTGATCAGGTGTTTTCCACATATCCTGCCACCAGTCAGCATGGGCTTGAGGAGAATACACTGGCAGTAACACACCAATAAACATTACAGTCACTATACCGCGTCTAAAACTGTAGGCGGCAAAGGGGAGTATGAGTAGTAACAAGTAAGGCCCCATTTCTTGCCACTTATCACCGAAGCTTTCCGGTTCAGCCTCTTCGTTTTTATTTGGATCTTTTTCAATCAGAGTTTGCTCAATTAAATAATTAATATCGCTATCGTCAGCCTGCATAGGTGCATAACGCCCACCGCCACTACGACTTAGCGACTTTAAATTATTAATCGTAAGTTTTGGCACCACAATCGCTCCACGGCTGTCTTTTAACAGCTCTCCATTCGTCAGCCGGATGGGCGCACCTTCTTCTGTACCCACGCCAAGCACAGATAAGCGGAACATTGAGTCATTGAATATTTCACTGACCTCTTTCATCTGTTGATTGGTGATACCGTCAGTGATCCAAAATACTTCACCTTGTTGATACCCAGCATTACTGAGTAACTCGATGGCTGCTTGTAAACCCAATGCCGGGTCACTGCCGGCTATGGGCATTATTTCTGGCGTCAGACTGGGAATAAGGGTGGTGAGATTTTGCGCATCCGAGCTCAACGGACTGATTGTGAATGCATCGCCTGCATAGGCAACTAAACCTGTTTCACCCTCGGTAATGGCATTCACTAAATCGATGGCTTTGAACCTAGCACGAGTCAGTCGGTTAGGTTTAACATCAGTAGAGCGCATAGATAGCGACATATCAATGAGCACCACTTTACCGGTATTTAACTGATAAACCGGTTGCGGCAATTTTTCCCATGTTGGTCCTGCTAGTGCAATGGTGGCCAGGATCCAGCAAAATCCCAGTAAAAATAGAGGAGGGCGGACTTTTTTGATACCTGCTGTGGTGATCAAATGTTGATACAAATGACTGGCAAGTACCGATTGCCAACCTGATTGTTGTTTGTGTACATAGCGGATCAACGCGACAATTATCAACAGTGGAATAATTGCCCACAACCAATGAGGGCGAATAAAATGGAATTCATTTAAGGCGGAAAAAGACTCAATCATTTTGTCGCGCCTCTTGTCGTCCACTTGACAAAAACTGTTTAATCAGAGGAAAGATACCCATCAAAATTGTAATCAATAAAGCTAAGCCCAGAGGGTAAAAGTATAAGGCTTGTAAAGGCCGCATTTGTTTGCTTTCTCTGGCAATGGGTTCAAGTTCGTCGAGTGTGGCATAGATTTGTTTGAGAGACTCAGCATCTCTTGCTCTAAAATATCGACCGCCGGTTGACGTCGCAATGTCAGTTAACATGCCTTCGTCTAAGTCCCGTGAGGGATTAACTTGCCTATTACCAAAGAAGCTTTGAACCAACATTTTGTCAGCACCCACGCCTATTGTGTAGATGGTCACGCCATTGTTAATGGCTAATTCGTTCGCTTGTTCCGGGGTGATATTTCCAGCTGTATTTTGACCGTCTGTCAGCAATACCAATACTTTATTTGACTCTTTGCGCGCTTCAAATCGTTTTATCGCTAGTCCAATCGCATCGCCAATGGCAGTTTGCTCACCCACTAATCCTATTAAAGATTCGTTTAGTAGCTGTTCTACTGTTTCTCTATCGTAGGTCAGCGGAGCTTGTAAATAAGCGGTATCAGCAAACAAAATCAAACCCAATCTATCGCCTACTCTGCGTTTGATAAAATCGCTAAGTACAAACTTAATCATTTTAAGTCGGTCTACCTGACGACCATTGACCTGCATGTCATCAATTTTCATACTGCCAGATAAATCCACCGCTATCATTAAGTCTCGCCCTTCGGTAGGAATACTAACAGGCTCACCTAACCACTGGGGTCTAGCTGTGGCCAATACCAAGGCAATCCATGCCAATGTTGTTAACAATAAACTCAGTTTCTTAGTGCCGTTGCGTTGACTTTTTGCTTCGATGCCTGCCGTTAGACTAGGCACGCGTAATGCTGCCTCTTGACCTTGTTTTTTGCTTGGTAGCAGTAACGCCAAAAGAGGCAAAGGCAATAGAAATAATACCCACATCCACTCAAATTCAAGCATTGCGTTGCTCCAATTTAGTAAAAACATGTTTGCTTGGGGGCAGGGCGTACTTAATCCATGTTTCAACAGACTTACAGTAGCTTGGGAATTCAGCATTTTCTGATGTGTGTGGTTGGTACAATGTTTGTTGCATTAACTCAAACGACCCAGAAAAGTCTTTACCCTTATTATTGGGAAGTGTATTAACTAAAAATTTTGTCCACTTTTCACCGTGCATTTCTTGCACGTTTTGGTCAGGAAAATACGTCATGGCCACACGTTTTAACAATTGGTTGAGTTGTGACACA
>QIJM01000395.1 GCA_003232445.1 Paraglaciecola arctica | reverse complement strand
TCTGCTTATATAGTAGATATATCGAAAGGCGGCTGAGGAGTCGCAAGTCATTGTTGTAACTTGTCTTTTTTATAGCCGAGTTTGGCTGAGAATCAATGGGTTTATGCACTTCAAAGTTGAATCTGCCTAAGAAAATTAGACTGCAATAATATTTTTTTGCGATCCCCTTCAAATTGATGACACCAAAAAAAGTTGGAGTACCTTACATGACATTGCAAATCGACCAATATCAGAGCAAATCAACGGCTTATTTTAAATATATTATCTTGGCTTCTTGCGCTAGCTTTTTTATTGCATGTGATATGTATGAAGCGTACAAAATCCAAAGTCATAATCAGAAAGCCAGTTATCAATGGTCTACTTCGAAGAGTCACGTAACGGTTCCTTTCCAATGGCACAACGGGCATATTGTCATGTCAGTTAATGTCAATGACAGTTTACCATTACGCTTCGTGTTTGATACAGGCGCACCTATACCTGTACTTTTTGATTCACCCCGAACAAAGCCAATCAAACTCAAAAAAACGGGCACCATTGAGGTTGGTGGTACAGGGGCACAAGGCGATGTCATAGTTGATGTCATAGAGCAAAATAAAGTGCAAATAGGTAATCTTTCATTTTCAAACCTATCACTCGTAAAAATTCCCTTTAACAACCTCAGTTTCTTCTCTAGTTATGAAGAAACATACTTTGATGGCGCAATTGGCTACGACATTCTTCGTCGTTTTATAGTAGAGATTGATAACGACAATTCGCAACTTACTTTTTGGAAGAAAGATTCTCTGTCCAAAGACTTATCTTCTTGGATCTCTCAACCCATTATCATCAGCTCCAATCACATCTATCTCGACGCCAGTCTGAGCTATGACAAAATAACGGCAGATCCTGTGCGTCTTCTAATTGACACTGGGTCAACTCGATATCTCTCATTGGCACCTGATACCCATTCAGAACTAAGTCAGCCCAAGGTCGCTTTTTCCTCCAGTGGCACAGGTATTAGCGGTACATCTGAATACAAATCATCAACGTTGGATACTCTGAGTTTTGCTGAACACACCTTTACAAGCGTACCTACAGAATTCAACGTGTCGGGCAATGTTGAAGATGGCAGACAAGGTATTTTAGGTAACTTACTACTAAAGAAATTCAACATTATTTTCGACTATACCAACAAAAAAATGTACTTACGCCCCAGCAAATACATGACCGATTCTATGGGGCTAGATCGCAGTGGTCTAGCTCTATTACCCCATGTTGATGGGGCTATTATTAAATCCATTGCCGCCCACTCTTCTGCCAGACAATCCAAACTGCAAGACGGCGATATTATTACCCATTTTAATAAAAAACTGATTACACGTGCCAATTATGACGAGTTTAAAGCGCTGTTGTCTTCAGATGAAGCACAAGTGCCTATATGCTGGCAGCGCAACAAACAGCAACAATGCGATTTACTGCAACTACGAGACCGGCTTTGAGTCCTTCGAGCGTTGCAGAAGAAAAGCAGATCCGACGAAAGGGATTTCGTTTGAAGAAAGCTATGGATAGCGGTGCTCGTCAGAGCATAAAAAAATCAACCAACCGCCCCCAAGCGAAACATGACTCTGCACGACATAATTTGAGCCAAAATACATCTCTTAGGCTAAATCAAATAACCCTCGAACATCTCCCACTTACTTGCTATATTCCGCGGCCTATAAATAAGGTTTTGTGTTGATGTTGTTCGCAACAAAAACACACACTAAATGGGAATTTGGTGAAAATCCAGAACTGTCCCCGCAACTGTAAACGTTCTTAGCTAACGTAAGTCAGATACCAGCCTTATATCGCCTTTTTATTTTATTAAAGAAGCCCCTTTAAATTTTCGTGCGGGAACACACGGATAACATACTATTCGAACAGTTTTCATGCTGTTTTTTGATGTGTTTCCCTGCCCGCTTTACATGAGTCATCACTTTGATTGTGAATGTTATTCTGATTGATACGTGTGAGCCAGCGCATGTCTAGCCCCAGCTCCCTTATTGCCACAAATGTGAACTTGAAAATAGGTCAGCATCAGATTTTGTCTGATGTTTGTCTTAATGTAAGTGCAGGTAAAGTCATGGGAGTGTTGGGACCCAATGGTGCGGGAAAAACCAGTTTACTTAAGATGTTATCGGGGCAATTGGATAGTCAGCATAGTGTCAGTTGGAACAACAAAACGCTGACAGATTACGACCCCATGTCTTTGGCGCAACAAATCGCCGTAGTGAATCAGCTCAACGAAAGTGTATTTGCTTTAGACCTATATCAAATAGTCCGCATGGGCCTGTTACCGCACAAATCATTACTCAGTAGACAAACTGCCGACGACGACAAAAGCATCAGTGACGCTATATCCCGAGTAGGACTCGACAATAAAGTTCAGCAAACCTTTAATTCCTTATCTGGCGGTGAACAACAGCGCGGTTTGATCGCCCGCGCCTTAGTGCAAAAAGCCGCGCTAATAGTTTTAGATGAGCCGGTCAATCATCTCGATATATATTATCAGCATCAGGTGCTTAAGTTACTTCGCTCGCTTGCTCACAAACTCAATATCACAGTGGTGATGAGCTTGCATGATTTGAATCTAGCGGCTAATTATTGCGACCATCTATGTTTATTAGACAAAGGGCAAGTGGTCGCACAAGGCTCACCGGAACAAGTACTTACCTTACAACGTTTACAACAAGTATTTAAGATCCCTTGCCAAATAAGGCATGACGGCAACAATGCAGCATTTCGGGTGGATTTTTATCCGCCTGATGAAGTTGAAATAGACGGTGCACCTTCTATTGGGAACCCAAGAATATGAACAAAAAATGGATATTTTTGTGTGTACTCGTGTTCGCTTCACCTATCGGCGCACTGTTTTTTGGCGCAGCAGATTTGTCGAGTACTGAACTCATTCAATGTATAACTCGGGGTTGCCAAGATCCCGTGAACAACATGATTTTTTGGGAAATCCGCGCGCCCAGAGTGTTTGTTGGCTTTCTAGTAGGTGCGGGGTTAGCCGTAGCTGGCGCCACTTTGCAGAATATTACCCGCAATGGCTTAGCCGACCCTTATTTATTTGGGGTGGTATCAGGTGCCGGACTAGGCGCAAGCATTGCCACTTTGTTATTTGATAGCAAGTTAGCCGAGCAAATTGGGTTGCTGCAAATGTTCCCTAACTTATCTTTTTCATTGGCCTTACCTTTTGCGGCATTTTTAGGCGCATTGTTCGCGGTATTTTTAGTACAAATTTTGGCGGCGAAAACCTTTGGCAGTAAAACCGAACATATGTTGTTAGCAGGCATAGCCGTGTCTTTTATGCTCAGTGCTTTGAGCCACTTCATTCTATTTTTGGGTGAACCTTTTGCTGCTAATAAAGTGATTTTTTGGCTAATGGGCAGTTTGGCTAGAGTCGAAATCTGGTACGCCTGGGTCATGTTACCTGTGGTGGTGGTCAGCGTGGGCATATTGTTACTTTATGGACGGCATATGGATGCACTATTACTTGGCGACGAAAACGCAAAAACGCTAGGCGTACAAGTCACCCGTTTACGGATTTTGTCCTTGGCTATTTGCGCCGCACTCACCGCTTGTATTGTGGCTTATTGTGGTGGTATCGGTTTTGTTGGTTTGATGATCCCGCATATTGTCAGAAGTTGGTTGGGTGTCACCAGTCGTATTGTCACCATCGGCTGTGTGTTACTCGGAGGGTGTTTTATGCTGTGGGTCGATGTGTTGGCGCGTGTGGCACTGCCCGATCAGGAAATTCCTATTGGCATTATTACCGCTGCCATTGGTAGTGTGTTTTTTCTTATGGTAATGAGCCAAAGGCGTAGTTAAAGGCTTAGCTAAACACTATTAGCTTAGGGATTCACCCCTACTCACTTACAAAAACAGGTGATCAATATGACAGATACAAACAACGACAACGCCAAACACAAAGCAAGAATGCAAAAACAAAAAACCAAAGTGGATGAGCGTATCGCCGCCGCAACACAAGACAAAGGTTTATTGTTAGTGATTACCGGCAATGGCAAAGGTAAATCCACCTCAGGTTTTGGTACTATCGCACGAGCTGTTGGACATGGTTTGAACGCCGCAGTGGTGCAATATGTTAAGGGCGGATGGGCTTGCGGTGAGCGGAATTTATTAGAAAAAAACGGTGTGATATTTCATGTAATGGGAACAGGTTTTACTTGGGAAACCCAAGACAAGGAAACTGACATTAAAGCCGCACAAGCGGCTTGGCAACATAGCAAAATATTGCTACAAGACCCGTCCATCGATGTGGTTTTACTAGACGAAATCACCTATATGCTGACTTACAAATATATCGACTTAAATGAGGTGCTAGAGGTTTTATCATCCAGACCGAAAGAGCAACATGTGATTATCACTGGCCGTGCCTGCCATCGTGCCATTATCGATATGGCTGATACGGTTAGTGAAGTCAGGTCTATCAAACATGCCTTTGACAATGGCATTCAAGCGCAAAAAGGCATCGACTGGTGAACCCATTCCTATGTTTGGTTTTTCTGGCAATACTGGTCAATGCTTTTAATATAAGCATTGCTTTTGCCAGTGATAAAGATTTAGTAGATAAGCAGCAAGAAGAAAAACAAACACTTCGGATAATTGCACTCGCACCTCATATAGTTGAATCGTTATAATGCCGATTACCCCGAAGCGGCAAAAAACCTGATGGTGGTAGGTAATTACGCACGCTTGCAAATCGAAAAAATCATACAACTTAAACCGGACGTGATCATAGCTTGGAAAACAGGCAACCCAATCGACGACTTAGCGCGGCTCGAAAAGTATCAACTCAAAGTAATTTATTCTAATCCCAAAACCTTAGAAGATGTCGCCGCAGAATTACTCATGTTAGGTGAGATCACTGGAAGAACAGAACAAGCGAGTAAACTTGCAGAGCAATATTTAGCTAAGCTTGCAGATATAAAAAAGCGCTACGCAAGCCAAGCAAAAATCAAAGTATTCTATGAATTATGGTCACGTCCAATTCGTACAGTGGCACAAAAAGCTTGGCCTCAACAACAGATAACCCTGTGTGGTGGTATTAATCCCTTCGCAAATGCCAAAGACGACTACCCGTCAGTGGGATTAGAACAAGTATTGGTGACCTTGCCGCAAGTGGTGATCCAACCGAGCAAAAGCACAAGTGGCGATCCCGATAACCTTAATTGGCAACAATGGCCACATATCCCTGCAGCTAAAAACGGTTTTATCTTTCACCCTAAGCATCGTATGACCACGCGTATGTTGGATGAGGTGGTGATCTTATGTGAACAGATCGATACTGCACGGAAATTTTATCAAAGGCAGGGCTAAGATAATGATCCAATTTTTGTTCTCTTGAGGGTATGCCGCCAAGTTCATTATTTTTCGTGCTGAAAGTATACGTTCGAATGAAAATTCTTAACTGAGTATGGCAGATCGAACAAAACGGCCGTTCGGGTGATTCAAACTTGGGTGGAGGATAAAAACACTGCCTTTGTCATGACCAAAAGAATATTTCGACCGTCTCTTGTGAGCGAAAGGAGTCGTACAATCGACTCATTATGAATGGCGGGAGATCGAACATTGAGGTTAGTCATTTTCTATTGTTGACGGAGATCTTTGTGCCATAAACCGACGGGTGGGAAATACCTGAATCTCTTGTCCTGATATTAGTGTGTTTAGTTACTAACTATTCAGTAAGCGTGTTTCCATCTGTTAAGTTGTCACAGTTACTGATGGCTTGAAAAAGCTTTTTCCAAGTCAGATTTAAGTTGTGCAATGTCAGATAACTCAACACTGTAGTTGATAGTTTTCATGGTCGTTAAGCCCTATTCCTAAGATGACTCATGATAAAAACTTTTAAAAGTAGCGCTACAAATCGGCTTTGTTATCTACTATGTCATGGAATGAATTTACATGTCATGACATTTTCAGTTACTGTGTGGCCTCTCATTTTTTTACTTTATGGCGGCACGATTGAAACTCAATGGATGGCAAAGGATTGGCGTAATCCTAACTGTAATATATATGGGATTTACGGTAGATAAGACTACCGATAACTACTCCTCAAAGAGTGAGTACTCGATAAAAAATAATTATGACATGTCAATGTTACAGCAATACACCTACGTAGATTTAAAGCCAGAATGGGTAGCAGAAAGATATCGGCTATGCATTAGGGATGTAACCGACACACTTAATGAAGACATAGTAGATATCTTGAATCTGAATTTCGAACTGAGTGGTAGAAGTCCTGAAGAGTTGGAAAATGATAGGAAACGAGAAAAAAACAAACATAAAGTAGAATCTTCAGATGTTTGTGATCATACCAAAACAGACAACATTTATCGCAAATCACCGAACTATATTTTATTTGCTTTTATGATACTGATTTACCCATTATGTGCCTGGTTAGGCATTTACCTCATACTTTTTCTGATTAAATGGGTTATTAGAGGGTTTAAGACAAAGAGTGACATTTAAATGAATACCTCTCAGTTTGTGGAATTACAACGTTTGAAGATAAAATAAACGCTATTACTAATCTAATCAATGAGTAACAGGCTGTATTTTGGCTGCATTCATGAAACAAAACTGGCAATTCAAATGGCGTATTGGGGAAAGAAAAATGAGTGGCATAACTGAATTTACTTGAATAACCGCTTCTGGCACAGGCGATGTAAAAACTCCAACCGTCAAATTTTTCACGCAATGCTACGTAAATTTTACGTTTGATTTATTAGAAAACTTGATCAGATTTTAATGTAGGGCGCATATTCCCATCACTTTTTGTTAAAAGAATGGCTTGAAAATAGTTTTCTCACAGCCTGGGCACAAAGTGTGCGTTCGATATTTTATACCACGTTAAAAGCATGCGCTGCGCTTACTGCCCTCCATGGCAGGTTTCTCACAGAATCCTTTCTGTGCGACTTCCTTTTTTTCTGCAGGCAAAAAAAGGAAGCAAAAAAGCCCGCTCGCCAAACTATGTTCTTCATCCAATTATTTATGAGATTTAGCAGGTCGTCGTAATGTGCTCCCAGCACTCTACGACTCAATTTACATCCCTGTAAATTGACCTACTAAATCTCATAAATAATTGGCGAACATACATGCGAGAGGTAAAGCAAAAACATCGGCTTCGCCGATACCGCTTTGGTGGCTCCGCCACTGTTTTCCGCCTTTAAAGTTTCAGCAAAAAATGGCTTATTCTTGGGGCAAATGGCAAGGACGCCATTTGAGTGGAGCTTGAAGGGATACATTCGAAACGACCCAAGAATAAGCCATTTTTTGCGGTTAAGAACTTTGGCAGCGAGCGGCCTTTCTTGCTGACTTCTTTTGGCTGTTGAAAAGAAGTCAGTCAGACAACATGGATGTTGTTTGAAGAAAGGCATGGATGCCGGTGTGCGAAGCACATTTTAAACCTGCGGGGCCAAAGTCGTTGAAATTTGTTAATAATCCCCAAATGGCCATTAGGATAACGCCCATTTCGCAGAAATATTACTGAGCATTATCACTTGGTGCCTAATGCTCAAAATGAAAGTGCGTCGAACATGGCAATCCCATCAATTCTCTTAAACTATTCTAAACTCTCCTAAGTTCGATTATGACCTGCTAGGGCTTGCAACGCTTTAACTGTGTCAGACGCTTGGGTATAACCTAAGCCAATTTCCCGTGAAATCGCCAAGTCTTTTATCGGTTTAAAGTGGATGTCCTTATCTTTGGCAATATCGTCGGATACCGGAATAAAAGCACAGCCTAAACCTGCTTTAACTAAGCCTAAGGCATATTC
>QIJM01000052.1 GCA_003232445.1 Paraglaciecola arctica | reverse complement strand
TAAGCAATTCTACGACAACATGTAGCGCATTGATCAAGTGTTCAGGAATGTAACCACGAACATGGAAAGAATCGAATGATACTTCAGCATTATTTCATATTGGATAAGACTATTTTCTATGAAGTTAATTTTTTGGTTAAGAGAAAAATACATGGTACGTTTGTTAAACGACAAAGCCGTTAAATTTTTGAGTAGCTGTGATTGATTTTAATGCACCGCTTTGTATGATCCCATAACGGTCCGCAGTTGGCTCTACAATAAAAATTCGAGAAGAATGACCGACGATATAAAATTCTGCCCCCGATATTTTTTAATGTTGTATCTATATAAAGGTGTAGTTGTGGGTTTTGTGATTTAGCTGAAATTCACAACATTTCACGTTTTGCTTTGTACTGGAACAAAGGTGGGTTAACGAAAAGTATCCCAGTTTATAGAAAGGGACAACAGCAACTCACGCAGTGAGAGTGCGCGTTGTTGACCTTTGCCTTTGTGATCCCACTTATGACCACAGCATGCAGCTGTTAAAATGGCTTTTGTGGGTTTGAGTAACCTTAGGTTTAGCTGTGATTATCTTCGGCAAATTCGCCATCAATGTTGAACCAGCCAAATTTATTGGTATGTACACGATGACTGCTTAGTTCGATTTTGTCTATTGAGTCTAGCTCTATGTGTTCGCAGGTAAGCTGTTTAACGTGAACAGCAATACTACAACCAATCTGAATATTGCTAGAAAACCACTGTTGGGTTTTCTGTGCAACATAGTTGTTTGCCATACATTTAGCTGCCTGTTTAGCTTGCCAACTGGCATTGTGTACATCGACTTGTAATGGCGATTGGTGTTGCAACAGGCTGTAAGCGGCGCGTTTTACATGATGCCTAAGCCCTGCTATTTTGCGTTGTAACAGGCTGGTATTACTGATTTTTTGTTGGGATAAACTGGCGAGTTCTCGTTCATACAGGGCATTACACAATTCAGCATAATGCAACTGACGTTGATCGTCAGAAAAAATGTCTACCTGTTGAGAGTGGGGGATCTGCATGTTTAATTTGGGTAAAGTTTCTAATATAAAGAGCCAATTAAAGTGCTTAAAAACTAAAATGGCCAGCGTTAGCTGACCATTTTATACTCTATATCACTGAATTTGCAGTTTTATTCACTACATATTCAATTATCAACGATTAAACGGATTACTGACCTTTAATTTCTTTACGACCGTTATAACTTACGTTTGCGCCTAACTCTTGTTCGATACGTAACAGTTGATTGTATTTAGCGACGCGATCTGAACGACATAGTGAGCCAGTTTTGATTTGACCTGCCGCTGTACCCACTGCCAAATCAGCAATGGTGGCATCTTCAGTTTCACCACTACGGTGAGAGATAACCACGGTGAAACCAGCTGCTTGCGCCATACGAATGGCTTCTAGGGTTTCGGTCAATGTGCCAATCTGGTTAAACTTGATCAAGATTGAGTTGCCGATACCGTTGTCGATGCCACGCTTAAGGATTTTGGTGTTGGTTACAAACAAATCATCACCTACCAATTGCACGCTGTCGCCAATTTTTTTGGTTAAACTTGCCCAACCATCCCAGTCACTTTCGTCAAGGCCATCTTCGATAGAGATGATAGGGTACTTTCTAGATAGGTCGGCTAGGAAATCACCAAAACCTTCAGAATCAAAAACTTTACCCTCGCCTTTAAGATCGTACTTACCATTTACATAGAATTCTGAAGCTGCACAATCCATCGCCAAGGTCACGTCTTTGTCCATCACATAACCGGCTTTTTCAACGGCTTCGATGATAACCGTCAAGGCTTCTTCGTTAGAATCAAGATTTGGCGCAAAACCACCTTCGTCACCTACAGCGGTATTTAAGCCTTTTTCATTCAATACTTTTTTCAGTGAATGAAAAATTTCAGCACCGGTACGTAAGGCTTCTTTAAAACTCGTTGCGCCTACTGGCTGAACCATAAATTCTTGAATATCAACGTTATTATCGGCATGTTCGCCGCCATTGATGATGTTCATCATAGGTACTGGCATGCTGTATACGCCAGGTGTGCCGTTTAGCTCTGAGATATGTTGATAAAGTGGGATGTTTTTATGGATAGCGGCGGCTTTAGCTGCTGCTAGTGATACCGCCAAAATAGCATTCGCACCAAATTTTTCTTTGTTTTCGGTGCCGTCTAAATCAATCATGATTTTATCAAGGGCTGCTTGTTCAGCGGCGTCTTTGCCTAACAGAGCCGCTTGAATATCGTTGTTGATTGCAGCAACGGCTTTTAATACCCCTTTTCCTAAATACCGGCTTTTGTCGCCATCACGTAATTCTAATGCTTCACGTGAACCAGTTGACGCACCTGAAGGTGCAGCTGCTCTGCCCATCGCGCCGGATTCTAAATAGACATCTGCTTCTACAGTAGGGTTGCCTCGTGAGTCCATGATTTCACGAGCGATAATTTTGCTGATCTTTGACATTGTTGTTGCCTTCTTATTAATTGTGATTTTTAAAATATTCGCCTGCGGCTTTTACAAATCCAGTAAAAAGGGGATGGCCGTCACGAGGGGTCGAGTGGAATTCAGGGTGAAATTGCCCCGCTACAAACCAAGGGTGATCGGCAATTTCAATCACCTCAACTAAATGTTTATCGGTAGAAAGCCCGGTGACTTTTAATCCAGCCGCTTCGATTTTGTCCCTTAAATTATTGTTCACTTCGTATCTGTGTCTGTGGCGCTCGTATATTTCACTTGAGCCATACATTTCATGCACTTTGCTGCCCGGTATTAAGTGGCATAATTGACTGCCCAAACGCATAGTGCCGCCTAAATCCGAACTTTCGCTGCGAGATTCTTTGGCACCTGCGGCATCAAGCCATTCGGTAATTAACCCTACAACAGGGAAGGGCGATTCAGGATCGAACTCTGTGCTGTTGGCGTTTTCCATGCCCGCTACATTGCGCGCATACTCAATTATGGCCACTTGCATACCTAAACAAATACCCAAATAAGGCACCTGATTTTCACGAGCGTATTTGGCGGCAGCGATTTTGCCTTCGATACCACGCTCACCGAAGCCTCCTGGCACCAAGATGGCGTCAAGGCCTTGTAATACTTGCTCGCCTTTGCTCTCGATATCTTGTGAGTCAATGTATTTAATATTCACAGTCAAACGATTTTTTAAGCCAGCATGTTTTAGGGCTTCGTTAACGGATTTATATGCATCTGGCAGTTCAACATATTTACCTACCATACCGATTGTGACTTCGCCTGTAGGGTTCGATTCTGCGAAAAGTACTTGTTCCCATTCAGTCAGATCGGCTTCTGGGCAGTCTAAACCAAAACGTTCGACGACTAATTCGTCCATACCTTGGGCTTTTAACATGGCTGGAATTTTGTATATGCTGTCCGCATCCCGCAAAGAAATAACGGCTTTATCTATTACATTGGTAAACAACGCTATCTTTTGTCGTTCATTAGACGGTAAAGGCACTTCAGAGCGACAGACTAAAATATCCGGTTGTACACCCACAGAGCGTAATTCTTTGACTGAGTGCTGGGTTGGTTTGGTTTTTACCTCGCGTGATACGGCCAAATAAGGCACTAATGTTAGATGCATAAACATCGCACGGTTACGGCCTACTTCAACGCCTAATTGCCTGATAGCTTCAATAAAAGGTTGTGACTCAATGTCACCCACAGTACCGCCGATTTCTACTATGGCTATATCTACACCTTCTGCGCCAGCAACGATCCGGCGCTTAATTTCGTTAGTGATATGCGGAATAACCTGAATGGTGGCACCTAAATAATCACCACGGCGCTCTCGCTTGAGCACTTCTTCGTATACTCGGCCAGTGGTGAAGTTATTACGTTTGGTCATACGGGTACGAATAAAACGTTCGTAGTGACCTAAGTCTAAATCTGTTTCGGCACCATCATCGGTGACAAACACTTCACCGTGCTGAATTGGGCTCATAGTGCCTGGGTCAACGTTGATATAAGGGTCAAGCTTGAGCAGGGTGACGTTTAAGCCCCTAGCTTCTAGAATTGCGGCAAGCGAGGCTGCAGCAATACCTTTTCCAAGTGATGAAACCACACCACCTGTGACGAAAATATAATTTGTCATGAGAACCCTAATAAGGCGTTTGAATTGAATAGGCTTTGTACAGTTTGGTTTGAATTTTCTAGTTAAAAAGCTAAGAAAAACAACCACTACCAGACGGCGCAGTATTGTACTAAAAAATGCCATCTCAGACAAAGTTTAATCTGAAATAAAAGATAAAACATATTTCAATTTTTTGAATATTTTATGCCTATCCTAATAAGCTATATAGTGCTCCACCTAAACCACCCACTATTAATGCAAGGTTAGCGAAAAAGCCCATTACAAAACCAATAGCTCTGCTGCGAGGATCTTTGACATAACTGATATAATAAATAGGTCGGCCGATTAGAAATAAAATACCAATTGTGGCCCCGATTAAAGGGCTGGTAAAATATGCAAAGATCCATAACGAAGGTAAAAATACGATTAATTGCTCAAGGGTATTTTGTTGAACCCGGTACAGCCTTTCCCATATGGGGTTGCCAGATACAGCAGGCGCAATCACATTATACTTTTTTCGACTAAAGCCGACTTTGAAGGCAAAAAACAAATATTCTAGTAGCGCTATAAGTGTCACAATTGCGGGTAATTCCACAGTGCCTTCCTCTTTAAATGATATGGCGTTGAGTTAGTCCTCTGCTGCCAAAGTTTTTAATTGATATAAATATTCTAACGCCTGTTTAGGGGTTAAATCGTCTGGGTTGATTTGTTTCAGGCACAGGCGTAAATCATCCGCAGAATTAAGAAGGTTGAGTTGCTGCTCTTGCCTAGCGGGTGGCGGATTGTTCGATGCCGGCTGATTTTCTAGCTCTGCTAATTTACGTTTGGCTTGCTGAATAACACTTCTGGGAACACCTGCTAGTTGAGCCACTTGTAAACCGTAGCTTTTGTTGGCTGCCCCTTCTTGTACCGCATGCATAAAACGAATGGTTTCTTCGTGCTCCACCGCGTCGAGATGTACATTAGCCAGTTCAGGCATATCTTCGGCGAGTTGGGTGAGCTCAAAGTAGTGAGTGGCAAATAAGGTATAAGACTGTAGTTTGATAGCGAGGTATTGAGCACATGCCCAGGCCAGTGATAAACCATCGTAGGTGCTGGTGCCACGGCCAATTTCGTCCATCAGCACTAAGCTATTGGCTGTTGCGTTATTTAAAATATTAGCGGTTTCGGTCATTTCTACCATAAAGGTTGAGCGACCTGAGGCTAAATCCTGAGGCTAAATCATCTGATGCGCCAATACGGGTGAATATTCGGTCAATAGGGCCAATTTGTGCGTTTTCGGCAGGTATAAAACTGCCGATGTAAGCCATTAACACGATTAATGCAGTTTGGCGCATATAAGTTGATTTACCACCCATGTTTGGGCCGGTGATCACCAACATACGTCTGTGTGGATTGACCGCAATAGGATTGGCGATAAAAGGTGTTTTCATCACATGTTCGACCACGGGATGACGACCTTGACCGAAATGAATGCCGCTTTGTTCACTTAGTTCAGGGCAATGATAATTTAGGGTTTCGGCTCGTTCGGCTAAATTAGTCA
>QIJM01000405.1 GCA_003232445.1 Paraglaciecola arctica | reverse complement strand
GGCAACAAACCAGTCGCAACGTTAAGGGCACGGATCATCGCAGGATCACGACCATCAATACGTGGCTGACCAGCAAGAATACGTGAACGTACTACGTCACTTTCAAGCGAGTGCATCATTTCTGATACTTCTTTCGCGTCTTGGTCTGCATCGCCAGCAACAATGGTTTCAACAGTTTGGCTAGTCAAAGCGTTGATCGCGTCTTTACGCTCCATCTTGTCAGAAACCTGATAGGCTTCTGTCATGCCCGCTTCAGCTAATTCTTTTACTTTGTTTTTAAGCGCAGTGTTTTCTGGTTCGCCTTGCCAATTCCACGAAGGTGTATTCACCTCAGCAGCAAATTCAGCTACTGCACCAATAACAGTTTGTAATTGCTCGTGACCATACATAACAGCACCAAGCATCACTTCTTCAGATAAAATGTCTGCTTCAGACTCAACCATCAATACTGCGTTTTTAGTACCAGCAACCACTAGGTCTAGCTGGCTAGCTTCAAGCTCAGAAGTGCGCGTATTTAATACATATTGCTCGTCAGTGTAACCAACACGTGCAGCACCGATAGGACCATTAAAAGGCATACCAGAGATAGCTAGAGCAGCAGAGACACCGATAAGAGAAATAATATCAGTTGGGATCTCAGGGTTTGCTGAAACAACAGTGATGATAATTTGTACTTCGTTCATAAACCCATTTGGGAATAAAGGACGAATTGGACGGTCAATCAAACGAGACGTAAGTGTTTCGTATTCAGAAGGACGGCCTTCACGCTTGAAGAATCCACCAGGGATTTTACCCGCAGCGTAAGTTTTTTCTTGATAGTTAACCGTCAATGGGAAGAAGTCTTGACCGGGCTTGGTATTCTTTTTACCCACAACAGAAACCAATACACAAGTATCATCCATACTTGCCATTACAGCTGCGGTGGCTTGACGAGCGATTACGCCCGTTTCGAGAGTAACAGTATGCTGACCATACTGAAAAGTTTTAGTAATAGGAGTCATTTTTTGCCTTTAAATAATTTTTAAGTTGCCCCACTTAGGGCAATACACTTTTGCTTTCTTTATATATCGCTTTCAAATGCGGCGCACAGTATAGCGGGTCAGTCTGGCTAAAAATAGTAAATGGCCTGAATTAACCGTAAAAATTACAGTTAATAGCCAAATATCCAACACACGGCCTCCTGAACAATTTATTTGAATGATTATCCTCATCAATAAGAGGTAAATGTAACTATGCAAGAAAAGTGTGCCCAAGTATTCGATAACTGGAGTGATGGCGACATAAAATTGGTTATTAACCTGAATCTCGTTTAAGAAATGGAACTAATTGCCTGTTCCAAGATCGGATCTTTCGACCAAAAAACATCTGATTTAACTACCCTCGACTCAAAGCTCGCCAATTATCAGGTGGATTTAGTAGGGCAATTTGCAAGGATGAAAATTGAGTTTGCCATTGACGGGAGCAAGTGCAAACGATCTGCTAAATTTGCCTAATCATTGGAAGAAGAGCATTGCCCTCGAGCGGCTTTTTTTGCCTACTTTTTTTAGCTGTAGCAAAAAAGCAGCTTGGACGAAGGGATTCGTTTGAAAAATGTCAAGGATGACAGTGTGCGCAGCACATGCTTTTGATTCTAAGTCTTAACTTTGGCGCAGCCAATAAAAAAAACCGGCTTTCGCCGGTTTCAAATGTATTCTCTTAAAAGCTAAAAGCTAAAAGCTAAAAGCTAAAAGCTCGCAAACTTAAACCTTAGCCGGTCGCCCAGCCTGCTTACGCAAATTTTCAGTCAACAACTTTTTACGAATACGAGTACTTAGAGGCGTGACTTCAACCAATTCATCATTATCGATGAACTCAAGTGCTTGTTCTAACGACATAACAATCGGTGGAACTAAACTTTGTGCTTCGTCTGTACCTGATGAACGTACGTTAGTTAACTGCTTACCTTTAAGGGCGTTAACAGTCAGGTCATTTTCACGAGCGTGAATACCAATAACCATGCCTTCGTATACTTCAAGACCGTGGCCGATAAATAAACGTCCGCGACTTTGTAAGTTAAACAATGCGTTAGTCAGTGCTTTGCCTGTTGCGTTGGCAATCAATACACCACTTTTACGCTGACCGATTACGCCGCCTTTATGTGGTCCGTAATGATCAAACGTGTGGTACATCAAACCAGAACCTGATGTCATGGTCATAAAGTCAGTTTGGAAACCAATCAAACCACGGCTAGGGATCATGAAGTCCATACGAATACGGCCTTTACCATCGGGTGACATATTGGTTAACTCACCTTTACGCGTACCCAGTTGTTCCATGATAGAACCCTGATGCTGTTCTTCAACATCTATGGTGACTGATTCGAAAGGTTCGTGAGTCACACCATCAACTTGTTTCAAAATAACTTCTGGACGAGAAACGGCTAATTCGAAACCTTCACGACGCATGTTTTCAATCAATATTCCTAAGTGAAGTTCACCACGACCAGAAACACGAAATTTATCTGGATCAGGCGTTTCTTCAACTTTAAGTGCCACGTTGTGCATCAATTCGTTTTTTAAACGATCATGGATGTTACGTGATGTTACGTATTTACCTTCTTTACCACAGAATGGTGAATTATTGACTTGAAAAGTCATAGTAACAGTTGGTTCATCTACAGATAGTGGTGTCATAGCCTCAACATTGTTAGGATCACAAATGGTATCTGATATCTTAAGTTCACCCAATCCTGTTACCGCAACTATGTCACCTGCATCTCCAGAGTCAACTTCAAGGCGTTCTAAGCCCAAATAACCTTGAACCTGACCGATTTTACCGTTGCGGGTTTTGCCATCAACACCAATAATAGTGACTTGTTGGTTTGGCTTAACCGAACCACGTGTAATACGCCCTATACCAATTACGCCTACATAAGAGTTGTAATCAAGTTGAGATATCTGCATTTGTAATGGGCCATTTATATCGGCAACAGGTGGCTTAACATGTTTGATGATAGTGTCAAACAAAGGCGTCATGTTATCGCTGGGTACATCCAAATCGTTGGTGGCCCAACCATTTATGGCTGATGCGTACACGACTTCAAAATCTAGCTGGTCGTCAGTTGCGCCTAAGTTGTCGAACAAATCAAAAACTTGATCTATAACCCAACTAGGGCGAGCACCTGGCTTATCGATTTTATTAATAACAACGATTGGCTTTAAACCTTGAGCAAACGCTTTTTGTGTCACAAAACGAGTTTGTGGCATGGGGCCTTCTTGTGCATCAACTAATAACAATACTGAATCGGCCATAGACATAACACGCTCTACTTCACCACCGAAATCGGCGTGTCCTGGGGTGTCTACTATATTGATGCGGAACTCGTTCCATTTAATTGCGGTGTTTTTCGCAAGAATGGTAATGCCCCGTTCTTTTTCAATATCGTTTGAGTCCATCACACGTTCTTCGACTACGCCGCGGCTCTTTAAAGTGCCAGACTGTTGTAATAACTTATCAACTAGGGTGGTTTTGCCGTGGTCAACGTGGGCTATAATAGCTATATTCCTCAAATTTTCGATTGAGGTGTTTGATGAACTCATTGTTTTTTCTCTGTTGGGGCCACATATTTGTCACGTATGACTCATTACTCGTTAAAGTAATACACGGCTAAATTTACTGAAATTTTATGGGCGCGGATTGTACAGTTTTATCCTACGTTTAGCGAATTTCAAATACATATTGCTGTAAATAAAGAAAAGGCTCTCAATTCACTAACGTTGCATTAACATTATGCTAATCATTTGAGGCATTAATGTGTGCGCGTTCTAATGTGGTGCCTCAGCGCACTCTTTTGGTGCGTGTCATGCTGTTTTTTTCGTTTGCACTATGCTAAAAAAGCATAAACAAAAGACATTCCAATCACTTGGATGTGTGGCGTGATTATTGCTTTGTATCGGCACGTTTTAGTATTTAGAGCCACTTGGCTCTGGAAATGACGTATTAATTTTTCATATGTCGGCGATATATGAAAAACTAATACGCCCTAAATATTTATACTTTTAATCTGGAGGACACCATGTCAGCACAAAAGGCCTTAGACCTTATTAAAGAAAGCGAAGCTAAATTTGTTGATTTACGCTTTACCGATACTAAAGGTAAGGAACAGCATGTTTCTATCCCTACTCATCAAGTTAATGAAGACTTCTTCGAAGAAGGCAAAATGTTTGATGGTTCTTCTATTCTTGGTTGGAAAGGCATTAACGAGTCAGACATGATTTTGATGCCTGACGGCGAAACGGCAGTACTTGACCCTTTTGCTGAAGAAACACAAATCAATATCCGTTGCGATATCTTAGAGCCTATGACTATGCAAGGTTACGATCGTGATCCTCGTTCTGTTGCTCGTCGCGCAGAAGCGTATTTGAAGTCTACCGGTATCGGTGACACTGCGTTATTCGGCCCTGAACCAGAGTTTTTCTTGTTTGACGATGTACGTTTCCATACTGATATGTCTGGTTCTTTTTTCAAAATCGATTCTAACGAAGCTAAGTGGAATTCAGGCGCTGAGTTTGAAGAAGGCAACATGGCTCACCGCCCTGGTGTTAAAGGCGGTTATTTTCCGGTTCCTCCAGTTGATTCATCTCACGATACGCGCGCTGCTATGTGTATGGTTATGGAAGAAATGGGCTTAACAGTTGAAGCGCATCACCATGAAGTAGCGACCGCTGGTCAAAACGAAATTGCCTGTCTTTTTAATACTTTAGTGAAAAAAGCGGATGAAGTTCAAGTCTATAAATATGTGGTACATAACGTTGCACATGCTTACGGACAAACGGCTACTTTTATGCCTAAGCCACTGGTTGGCGATAATGGTTCCACCAATCAATTTCTAAAAATGGTAAAAATATCTTTGCTGGTGATAAATACGCTGGAATGTCTGAAGAAGCCTTGTTCTACATTGGCGGCATTATTAAACATGCTCGGGCAATTAACGCTTTTACTAACGCTTCAACTAACTCGTACAAGCGTTTAGTACCTGGATTCGAAGCGCCTGTTATGTTGGCTTACTCAGCACGTAATCGTTCTGCTTCTATCCGTATTCCTTTTGTAACTAGTGATAGAGCTCGTCGTATTGAAGTGCGTTTCCCTGACCCTACAGGTAACCCTTACCTAGCATTTACTGCTATGTTGATGGCTGGCCTTGACGGGATCAAAAACAAAATTCATCCTGGCGATTCAATGGACAAAGACTTGTATGACTTACCTGCTGAAGAAGCAGCGGCTATTCCTCAAGTATGTAGTTCATTTGAACAAGCTTTGGATGCTCTTAACAACGACCGTGAGTTCCTAACAGCTGGTGGCGTGATGTCTGACGAATCGATTGATGCTTATATCGAACTTAAGATGGTCGAAGTACAAACACTTAACATGACAACTCACCCAGTTGAGTTCGATATGTACTACAGCGTTTAAGTTTACTATCTTCGATAGTTATTAAAATAAATAACAAGCCCGCATTTGTGGGCTTTTTTTTACCTGTAATAAGGCTACACTTGATTTTACTGGTTTTGCGGCAAAGGTGTCGCTGATAATTGGAGTAAAAACCTGTTATGAAATTCGCTGTTGTTATGTGTTTATT
>QIJM01000176.1 GCA_003232445.1 Paraglaciecola arctica | reverse complement strand
GCGAGTGTTAGCGCGGGTAACCCCCTTTCAGATACTTTGCGAAAACACCCTGATTATTTTGATGATTTATATTGCGATTTAGTCGAAACCGGCGAACAGTCGGGTGCGTTAGAAACTATCTACGATCGGATTGCTATCTATAAAGAAAAGTCCGAAGCCCTTAAATCCAAAATCAAAAAAGCCATGTTTTACCCGATAGCGGTAGTAGTAGTGGCTTTTATTGTTACCACTATTCTACTGGTTTTTGTGGTGCCTCAGTTTGAAGAAATATTTTCTAGTTTTGGCGCTGAGCTGCCAGCCTTCACTCAGTTTGTTTTGGGTATTTCTCGGGGTATGCAAGATTACGGCTTGATTATAGCCGGCGTGGTATTTGTGGCAGGGACTCTATTTGCCAGAGCGCATAAAAAGTCTCTGAAACTCAGAGACTCTGTTGATAAAAAAGTGCTTAAAATCCCAGTGATTGGTGAAATTCTTAAAAAGGCTTCTGTTGCTAGGTTTACTCGTACCTTGGCGACCACTTTTGCTGCGGGTGTACCCCTTATGGGCGCGTTAGACTCGGCCGCTGGTGCCGCGGGTAATGCGGTATTCCGTGATGCTATTTTATTTGTGAAAAAAGAAGTGTCAGGGGGTATTCCTATGAACGTTGGCATGCGTTCTACTGGTGTGTTTCCTGAAATGGTGGTGCAGATGATTGCCATAGGTGAAGAAGCGGGCGCGGTTGACGACATGCTTAACAAAGTGGCGACCATATACGAAGCAGAGGTAGACGATATGGTTGATGGGCTGACGAGTTTATTAGAGCCCATGATTATGGCTGTATTGGGCGTCGTGATCGGTGGTTTGATTATTGCTATGTACTTGCCGATATTTGAAATGGGTAACGTGGTTTAAGTTTTTTGCTTTTTCAGCCTCCTGTATCTATACCCAAAATCATTGGACGAATGAGACCCCATGAGCTTAGTCCGCTAAGTGATTGGGGCGAATGAGTGCAGCCAACAAACAGGCAGTTTCAAGGATGACGGGTATATCCCATAGCTTGCCAGATGAAATTCTGGCAAGCTACTATCACCAATTATTTATCACTCATTTTTTATAAGTGACTTTATGCAAGCATCATTTCAATTAATGGCTGAATCACCGGCCTTTTTTATGGGTTTTGTGTTTATCATCAGTTTGATGGTAGGCAGTTTCCTGAATGTGGTTATTTATCGTTTGCCCGTTATGATGGAACGGGCATGGAAAGCCGAAATAGCTGAATATTCGGCTTCACAAAATGAAGCTGCACCTTCAGCAAATAACCCCGAAAATCCGCCTTTTAACTTAGTTAAACCCGATTCAACCTGCCCCAAATGCCAACATAAAATTAGAGCATGGGAAAACATCCCCTTAGTTAGCTGGTTATTGTTAAGGGGCAAATGCAGTCAATGTAAAAACCCTATCTCGATCCGTTACCCTTTGGTTGAATTAGCCACGGGCCTTTTATCTACCTTGGTCGCATGGCATTTTGGTTTTGGTTTAGCTGGTTTTGCCGCAGTCATCGCGACTTGGTTGTTGATTGCTATGACTTTTATCGACCTAGATACCATGTTATTGCCGGATCAATTAACGTTATCGTTGTTATGGTTAGGCTTGTTACTGAGTATCGAAAGTCCTTTTGTGTCTAGCCAAGATGCGTTGATTGGCGCTGCCGTGGGTTATTTAAGTTTGTGGAGCCTGTATTGGGTGTTTAAATTACTGACCGGTAAAGAGGGCATGGGATATGGCGATTTTAAACTACTCGGCGCAATAGGGGCTTGGGTAGGTTGGCAACATTTACCCGTGGTAATATTGCTGTCTTCATTTGTTGGTGCGATTGTGGGTGTGACTTTGCTGACGTTGCAAGGTAAAGACAAAAGCCAGCCCATCCCATTTGGACCTTACCTTGCTGCTGCTGGTTGGTTAACATTGTTATATGGTGATTGGATTGTTGAGCAATATTGGCAATGGATGTTGCCGTGAGTTTTTCAATTGTTGGTATAAATTATTGGCAGTGGGTGTTGCCGTGAGTGACTACGTTGTTGGTATAAGTGGTGGTATCGGCAGTGGCAAAACCACTGTTACTGACTTGTTTGCAAAATACGCTATTGAGGTAATTGATGCCGATGTGATTGCCAGGGAAGTGGTTGAGCCTGGAACACCCGCCCTAAAAGCTATAGTTGATAAGTTTGGTCAGTCAGTTTTAGGCAAATCAGGTAGCTTGGATAGAGTTAAACTGCGTACTCTGGTTTTTAACGATAGTGAGGTCAAAAATTGGCTCAATCAACTTTTGCATCCAGCCATTAGGCAACAAATGTTGTTGCAGACTCAACAAGCTAAATCGGCTTATTGCCTTTTGAGTGTGCCATTGTTAGTAGAAAATAAATTATATGAGCAAGTCGATAGGGTGGTTATTGTCGATGTGGACGAACAGGCTCAACTACAAAGAACGCTGTTGCGTGACAAAACCAATGAGCAACAAATCCGAGCGATTATGAGTGCCCAAACAACTAGGCAGCAACGTTTGGCCGTGGCTGATGATGTTATTGATAACAATGGCAAAGCTGATGATTTAGCCAAGCAAGTCACTCAATTACACAAACGTTATCTGCAACTTGCGAAACAAAACGCATAACGCGGTTAAACACAGATTGATCATACCAAAACTTCTTAACAATTAGCCACTCTGAGTGGTTAATTGTTAAGAAGTTTTGGTATTCGCCTATTGATTTGACTAAAAATTCTTTACAATGCCCATTCATAACATATTGCCTACAGCATGTGTCGCAGGTTAATCATAATAAACAGGTCATCATGTCTCAAGCAATTTACGAATTTCCACTCAATGAAAAGGTACGCACCTACCTTAGGCTTGAGCAGTTATTTAAGCAGCTTGAGCAAGGTAAAATTGCCAGTGAAGATTGGCAATATATTAATTTTTTAGACTGTCTTTTCACTTTGCTTGATTTGTCAGAGCGTATAGATTTACGTAACGACGTGCTTAAAGACATTGAGTCACACGAAAAAAATCTGGTTATTTGGTCGCAACATCCGAAGATTGATGGCGAAGCCTTGCAATTTGCCCTACAAAAAATTCTACGTTTACGTGAGTCATTAAAAAGTAATAAAAAAGTGGGCGCAGAACTCAAAGAAGACAGATTTTTGGCTTCGATTAGGCAGCGGTTTTCCATTCCAGGTGGCACCTGTAGTTTTGATTTACCCAATTTGCACTATTGGTTGCAGCAGCCGAATGAAAATAAACAACAAAATATTAACACTTGGTTGCAAGAGCTCACACCTATTCAGCAAGCTATGGAGATTACCTTATCTTTTCTGCGTGAGCGGGGGCGTTTTGGCGCAGTTGAAGCTGAAAATGGCTTTTACCAAGGTATTGCTGAAGATAAAAATGAGTTAATCCGTGTGTTGAGTTCAACTAACCAAGGTTATTACCCTATGTTGTCAGGTAATAAATATCGCTACGCTATCCGCTTTACTTTATTTACCCCTACCATGCAGGGTAGCTCATCTGTAGACAGCAAAGTGAGTTTTAAGCTGGCGTGTTGTTAAACGTTTCAATTTATCTATTTGAGGTGACCTACTCCTATGACAACTGCTGTCAACTGCCCCAATTGCAATAAACAAGTGGAATGGATCCAAACTAATCTTTTTCGCCCGTTTTGCAGTAAAACATGTCAGCTAATTGATTTAGGTGAATGGGCTGACGAAGAAAAGTCTATCCCTTGTGGTGCAAATAAAGATCAAGAAACGATTGAATTTCCTGACTTTGATATAGAAGACATTGAGGCAATGTTAAGTGAACAGCCTGAAGACTTTTTTAAAGAATAGATTACTTAAATAGATTGACCCAATCGCTATTCATTATTTTAAATGATTGCTGATGACGGTTATTCTAGTTCAACTCAGTTTTATTAACCTACTTTGGAGACAAATATGTCTAACCCTAATTTTGCAGACAAATCAGGACAAGCCGTCCCACAATGTGCTTTTGCCGCACGCGTAAACGACGAATGGGTAAAACTCACCACTGATGACCTGTTCAAAGGTAAAACGGTTGTTGTTTTTTCTTTACCTGGTGCCTTTACTCCTACCTGTTCTTCTACCCATTTACCTCGCTACAATGAATTGGCTAAAACATTCAAGGCCAATGGCGTAGACGACATTATTTGTATGTCAGTTAACGATACATTCGTAATGAACGCATGGGCAGAAGATCAAGAATCAGATAACGTGACGCTTATTCCAGATGGAAACGGTGACTTTACTGATGGCATGGGCTTATTGGTAGACAAGTCTGAAATCGGTTTTGGTAAACGCAGCTGGCGTTATTCTATGCTGGTTAAAAACGGCGTAGTAGACAAAATGTTTATCGAACCAGACTTACCAGGTGACCCGTTTGAAGTATCAGATGCTGACACTATGTTGGCCTACGTTGCTCCAGAAGCGAAGGGTTCTGTAGCAACTGCTATTTTGACCAAGCCAGGTTGCCCTTTTTGTGCCAAAGCAAAAGCGTTACTTGATGCAAAAGGCTTTGAATACGAAGAATTGGTTATGGGTAAAGAAGTCTCGTTTACTGCGCTCAAAGCACTTTCTGGTAACGAGACTTGGCCTCAAGTATTTATTGGTGGCAAGTTAATCGGTGGCTCTGACGATTTAGCCGCTTATTTCGCTTAAACTTTGTAATGATTTAAAATGGCGCCTATGAGCGCCTTTTTTATGCTTATAGATTAGTAAATTGGCAGGCAACTGGATATAGTAGTGATTATTAAATAATAGAAGCTCCCACTTAATGAAGTCACTTTTACCGCTGCTTATATTAACGGTTAGTACAACCTCTTTTGTTGCCTCATCTCAGTCTATTGAAACCGAGTTTGATAAATTTGATGTCATTTACCAAACCCAACTTGGTTCTACTCGTGGCTGCCAAACACCTGAAGCGAATGTGTTTAAGGTCTGTTCTGATAGCTTAAAAAATGACGGTAACGCCCCTTATATTTTGCATCACAATAAAACCACTGAAAAAGTAGTGGTGTTGTTTCATGGACTAAGTGACTCGCCATTTTTCTTCCGTTCTATTGCACAATCCATACACCAGCAAGGCAATAACGTGATCGTTGCCTTGATGCCAGGTCACGGTAAAAAACAAGCCGATGCAGATATGCAAGACAATAAACTGGCAGATCGCTGGCGAGCGCATGTGTCAGAGGTTATTGATTATTCAGCAAGTTTAGGCGAACAACGTTACTTAGGTGGTTTCTCGACAGGTGGGGTTTTAGCCACTGAGTATATTTTACAAAACCCCAATTCAGTTAAAGGCTTAATGTTGTTTTCTGGGGCGTTAGCACTGGACTCAAGTGTAGAGTCAACGGCCAATATTTGGGGAATACAGTGGTTGGCTAAAATGTTAGATGGCGAATATGCAACACAAGGACCCAATCCTTACAAGTATCCTAGTGTTGCACGTTTTTCAGCATTTGAACTAACTGAAGTCATCTTTTCAGTACGAGATTTAATTGAGCAAGGTGCGACGCTTAACCTACCGATTTTTGTAGCTCACTCAATGGCAGATGTCAGTACGCCAATTGCAGGCGTTAAAAATCTTATGGCTATCAATAAAGGGCCTAATACACTGTTTGAAATTTCTCAAGATGTGGATGTCTGCCATGCTGATGTGGTGACGAAGAGCAACTAGGTGACATGCAATATGATGCCTCAATGTTAGAAGAAATACTGCCTTGTGATGTACCCAAAGCAAATCCTAAACATGCTGAAATGCTCAATTCTTTGAGCCAGTTTTTGACGACTTATTAGGTTGTGCCCTCATGAATAGTTGGATTGCTCTGCTCAGGCCAACAGACCCATGTTGGAGGTAAAAATATTGTGCCTATGCTGGGGATTACCAACAAGAGTATTCCTGCGATAGAAAACTGGTATGAAAATCATGTATTGCTACTTTTGGATAAACACTTTGCTGAACATGACTATCTATTAGGTAGTAAACCCTGCTTAGGCGATTTTGCTTTGATGGGGCCTTTGTACGCACATCTATATCGAGACCCCGCGCTCGGTATATAGTAAGCCCAATAAAGTGAAGGTGTGGTTGAAGGTAAGGGAGCTTTCTTGTTGGTTTTACTTGGGTATGAAAGCCCCCAGCTGATGACTGGCGGGTATATGCCATGTATGCACAATACGATTGGATCCATTTTATCAATTTGACTTAGAGCCCTTTACCTAAGGGTGATAAATACAAAGGGCTGAACCAGCAAGCAGCCAAAGGTTTTCCAATCACTTAACCCATTCTATCATCCACAGATTCACTGTAGTGATATAACATCATATTGAAAAACTATTATCGGTTTTAATCCGTGGCTGATAGTCTGATGATGTATCAATTATAGTGAGAATAGTAGATGAGTATTCAAGGACAATTCAACGATAAAGTAGTGTTAGTGACAGGCGC
>QIJM01000456.1 GCA_003232445.1 Paraglaciecola arctica | reverse complement strand
ACATGTGTTGCATCGAACCATGAGGAAACAGAAAAAGCTGACGAAAAAAGGCTGTTTTTAATTGTGTTTTAGAACTGACCTGACTCGCAGAAATGATGAATTTTCACTATATCGTTAAAAACTTCAGATAACATGCTGGCTGATTAATGTTGATATGTTGTGCCAAATCTATGAGCTAAAAAAAATTACTTTATTATCTGGCGCATACTTCGACGCCTGCGCCAGATAAGTTTCTAAAGTGTTTTCATATACTCAACTAGCGCCCACTTATCATCATTGGTTAATGCGGTGCCATAGGTATGCCCACTATTTGCATTGCCTTCGATTGTGTTTCCATCAACATCTTTCACCTTAAAAGTAGACGGTCCAAGGTCTGTAATATAACCCACGTTGACAGGATCAAATTCACGACTACCCACTCGAAACTTAACAGGCCGTAGTTCTGGTATTTGCAATAAAGCCCAAAGCGTAGGTACTGAACCATTGTGCAGATAAGGTGCAGTTGCCCAAATCCCGTTTAGTGACCGAGCTTTGTATACTAATCCCTCATACTTATTTTCTTTCAGTGCTTTTAAACGGGTACTCGCAATATTAATTTGTGCTGATAGGTGATCTTCCAACTGCTCTTTCAAAGATTTTTCATCATATGCTACTGCAGCATCAGAACGGCTATTAATTTGTTCTGGAATAAGTCCCGCTTTAAATGCCAAAAGCGGATCGTTAAGCACCAAACACACCCACTACTTCCCCCATATTCCTGACTAAAGGACCCACAACAGCCGTATTAGGCGCAGAGGCATTCCATTGCACTTGCTACGTTATAATCAGCTCCCAGCACCCGAGTGGCAAAACGCTTAAATTTCTCATCATTTTTCTGTGTGGTATTGAGTGCATTGACTAACCGATGGTAAAACAACACAAAATTGGCCAAGGTGGGTGCACCTTCAATAAGGATTTTTGTATCCAGATAATCCAATTGATTGGTATGACATGCGGCGCAAGTCAATCCCACCCATGCCAGACCACTTTTTTTATCTTTATCTAAAGCAAAACCAATTGGCAAACCTGCTGGGTTCATATTTGATGAGTCGATTGGCAAATAACGCAACTCTTCCATATGCCGAGCATCTCGGAACAGATTTTGGCTATCCGCTTGTTCAAGCCAGGTGAACCAAGTGTAAGGCATAATTCTAGAGCCTTGGCTGGTAAACCAAAATTTGGCTCGAACATCATCATTCCATGCCTGCTCTAACTCCTCGCGTTTGGGTATCTCGCCAACAGCAATAACGGGGATTACTTGGTCGCTATTAGCTCCCAAATAATTTTCCCTCGAAAGGTATCCGCAATTACTTAAAATAATGAGTGTGCTGAGGGTAATCATTATCTAATCAACAAGTTAACTGTACCCGTCTCCCTTAAAGCTGCAGCGTTGTTGGCTGCTCTCACTCACCCCAATCACTTAGTATGCCTAAGCTCATGGGCATGAGTTCCTTTGCCGCCTAGCTGCAACTTCAATGGCTTTGGGTATATAGGTATTTGTTACAACTAACTTATCTCTTCGGTCATTTCTTAATGAAGAACGATTATGAACGTGAAGTAGTAAAATCAGGGTAAGCTTCTAAGCCACACTCACTCATATCTACGCCTTCGAACTCTTCTTCTTCAGTAACACGAATACCAATTACTGCTTTGATGATTGCCCAAGCAATTAAGCTGGTACCAAACACCCAAACAAAGATAGTAGCCGCACCAATCAACTGACCACTAAAACTAGAGCCGTCGTTGGTCACAGGCACAAGTAATAGACCTAATAGGCCAACCACGCCGTGAACTGAGATAGCGCCAACTGGATCATCAATCTTAGCTTTATCAAAAGCAATAATACTAAACACAACCAAGACACCACCTAAGGCACCAAACAAGGTTGCTTGTAAAGGTGAAGGCGTTGAAGGTTCAGCTGTAATAGCGACTAGCCCAGCCAAGGCACCATTTAATGCCATGGTTAAGTCAGCTTTCTTAAACAAGATACGCGCTAGAATAAGCGCAGCAACCAAACCACCAGCAGCGGCAGCATTAGTATTCATAAATACAACAGCTACGCTATTTGCGCTTTCAACACTAGCAGTTGCTAAAACAGAACCACCATTGAAACCAAACCAACCCATCCATAAGATGAATGTACCAAGTGTTGCTAGAGGTAAGTTAGCACCAGGGATTGCATTCGTTTTTCCGTCTGCAGTATATTTACCTTTACGTGCGCCTAACAAAAGCACCCCCGCTAAAGCAGCTGAAGCACCGGCCATATGCACAATGCCTGAGCCAGCGAAGTCAGAGAAACCAAGGTCGCCTAACGTGTACAAACCCAATACAGATTCGCCACCCCAAGTCCAAGCACCTTCCATTGGATAGATAAAGCCTGTTAGTACAACGGTAAATGCTAAGAAAGACCATAGTTTCATGCGCTCAGCAACCGCACCCGAAACGATAGACATAGCCGTTGCTACGAATACCACTTGGAAGAAGAAGTCAGCAGATGGAGCATAAGTAGCCGGATCTTCAGCTACACCCGTCGCGCCGTCACCAGTGATGCCACTTAGGAATAAAGTAAAATCACCACCGCCATACATGATTGAATAACCACACACCATGTACATGATGCAAGCAATCGCATATAACGCTACGTTTTTGGTTAAAATTTCGGTAGTGTTTTTAGCACGAACCAAGCCAGCTTCGAGCATAGTAAAACCAGCGGCCATCCACATGACAAGCGCGCCGCATATCAAAAAATAAAAAGTATCTAGGGCGTAGCCCAATTCAAAAGTAATTTCCACGGTTCCTCTCCTAAAATCTAAATGGCTTCGCCATCTGTTTCGCCAGTACGAACACGAACGGCATGCTCTAAGTCATACACAAATACTTTACCGTCACCAATTTTGCCGGTTTTAGCGGCGCCAACAATGACTTCAACTAAACGCTCGACATGATCATCTTGGACGGCGATTTCAAGTTTTACTTTGGGTAAAAAGTCCACTTGATACTCCGCGCCACGATATAATTCGGTGTGCCCTTTTTGACGTCCAAAGCCTTTCACTTCAGTAACAGTCAAACCATCGATCCCGATTTCGGAGATTGCTTCGCGCACATCATCAAGCTTGAAAGGCTTAATGATTGCAGTAACTAATTTCATGGTGTAACTCCCAGTTTATTGTTATGTGTTGCCAGTAATGACTAGAAACACAACAAGACCTATGCCATATTTTTTTATCAATAAAATCAAACTGTTAATCAGTGGCGACTGTTAATTGTTACATTTCATTGCGTTTTTTTGGTGCAATAGGCAAAAATAGGATCAAATTGGTGCGCACATCCTAAATATGCCTTTTCACTAGCACATCATCTCCGTTTGAAAGAAAGATATAAGTGCGATGTAATTATTACTGACTCTAGAAGCAATGCTCTGAAAATACTGTATTCAGCCTAGCTAGCCAAACGCTCTGGCTCATACTGGATTTAGCTATTATTGCTATTTTGAACTAATCCAATACAGGGCACTCTATTAAATCCTAAACATTCATCAAGGACATGCGCGAGCAGTAGTGTTTAAAAAAATTCGTTACTAGGATGTATTGAGTCTTTATATATCGTCGAGATTTTTCTCAAAATGTTTCCAATCAAGGCAAAATCGATGAAGTTTGATCATCCAAATAAACTGATTTTAACGCCGAGTGGGGCATTTTGAGGGAAGTCCTAAAGGGCTGGGCCATTTATTCGCCTATCTTCGTTGCTCACATTTCGTTTAGAATGACTAAACTTCAAAATGAGCGCCTCGGTATCCCAATAAATGACCTCAGTCTCGGCGATATATGAAAGCTCAACACGCCCTACTAATATCAGTCTTTCTTCACCTGATTGTCATGTATATGGTTACCCAGTCGGTTATGTTTCCTTCAGTACCAGACTCGCCACCAAAAAAGCCAGACATCATTCAAGCAACAATAATATTTGATTTGCCACCCCCGGTTCCAGAAACGTCTGTTGAAGTAATTAAAGAGCCAACACCTCAACCTGTTGAGCCAGAAGAAGAGCTTCCCGTTGTCGAAATGCCAGCAGATAGTCAAATTGAACCTATTGCAGAGCCAGAGGTGCAAGCAGTCCCAATTTCACCTCAACCTCAAGCGCTGCCACCAAAGCGCGAAGAAGAAGTACAAGAAGAACCTGAAAAAAATGATGAAATTAATGAAATTACGCCTACTGAGCAAACTATTACACCAACACCTAGTTTAGAAATGCGCACTCCTGTGACAAGCATGGCAAGACGCCACCTAAGCAGCTTTCAACAACAACAACAGAATAGGGTGGCTGAACAAGCATCCCAGTATTATCAGCAACATAAAAACTCGCCTGTCATAGATGATGAAGTCAAAAATCCTTTTATGACCGAAGATGAAAAGTTTAGAGGCAGCCTAACAGTGCGCGCGGATTGCAGTAGTTCCAGCAAAAAAACAGCAGCGGTATTATTGAATTTATTTGGTGGAAATATCGGCTGTTCGACACCTCCACCTGTTAGTGGTTTTATCCAAGACAGAATCAATAAAGAACCTTTTTCATCTAGACAATATCGGCAAGAAGACAAAACAAGGCCTCAGTCCGTTGTCATTAAAAAAGAGTAATTAGCCTTAATGGCGCTGGCTAAGTAACATCATTAACTTACATGCCTATGCACTTGGCGGGCTATTTTAGTTTCACACTAATTGTTTAATAATTGAGCTTGAACCGTCATCTGGCCTGTGAACTAATAGTTATTATCCGTTACGAGTTAAACGAGATGGCCAACTACAAACCTGATTTATCTAGTCAAAATAAATTCATTCCTATAGATTTTT
>QIJM01000453.1 GCA_003232445.1 Paraglaciecola arctica | reverse complement strand
ATTTTGATAGTAATAAAAAGCCCAAACAAACAAACGATAAACAAAGGGCTAAAAAACTTTGGTTTAACCAGCTAAGATTTTCTTCCAATTCACTTAACGGTATGGCCTCAGCTAAAGGCACTTTAGTATCGATTATCCTTAAGCGTGTGCGACCAATTTTGATGACATCGTGCGAATTAAGTGTCGCTTGGCGAACAAACTTATTATTCACTTTGATGCCATTGGTTGACTGACAATCATTGACCATCAGCTTGCCTGATTCTGAACATGTGACTGGGACAGACATAAGGGTCGTCTAAACGTAGGTCATTATTAAAGTCACGCCCTACGCACACATAGTCTTGTTCAAATTTATAATGCTTAAGTGGGATGTTTTTTCGAGAAAGCAGTTCTAAAACTATTGCCATGCTATTGCGTCCATAAATTTCTGAGTGAATACCAAAGCAGACTCTTTGCTTACCCCAGCTAGAGTATAATGGCTAATCAAACCTTGTTGGCTATGATCAAGTGTGGCTGCAACAAAAAGCACATCATAGAGTTGGTCGAACTCTTTGTATGCCCTTAAACACAATACTGTTTTATTGGTCACACCATTGATGTTGGTGACTTTGTCTTGCTGACAACGGAAATTGGTGACATCGGTTTTGGCAGCATTGTTGCCCGCCCTCGCCCCCGTAATACTTTTTGAATAGAAATTATAGAAACGATGTTCACCTAAAGATTTACCATCTAACCATTCAAACTCAAGTTCAAGCCCGCCAGTGCGTAACCCATTGTGCAAATATATTTGTTCATCTAACTGACAACGATTTTCTACCGACAAATATAATGCCTCTTTATCGCTGGTATTCGAGCCGCCCCAGCATGAGATAAAGTCGGTTATCTTCGAAGGGATCATGGCTTTTCCTAATTCACTGGTCTCCCAAGGTTGGTTATTTAACAAGGAAAAGAGTTTATTTTGATTAGCTAACAATTGTTGTTGTATGCGAGGTTTTAACTGTTCATTTTTTAACACCGCTGCATCTTGGCTTTTTAACAACCCTTGAATTTTTGCTAAAGGAATAAGAAACCCAATTTGATTGCCAGCAGTAGCTACATTAACACCCATCACTTCACCTAACGCATTGACCACGGGCCCACCACTCATTCCAGGGTTAATCGAACCGGTAAAATGGATACGTTGGTAAAAGCTGCTTTTCTTTAATCCGTTAAATGTACCTGGCACCACTATCATGCCTAGGTCATGGGGATTACCCAGAGAATAAATAGTACTGCCTTGCACCGGCAGAGACTGTGCAATAGGAAAAGCACTTTCTTGTTCAGATAGCGCCACCTTTCTGACTAAGGCTAAGTCATTAACTACGTCTACATCAACCAGTTGCAGTTGCCCTTCAGAGCCATCATGAGCTAAATATTCGATTCTGAATTTATCAGGGTTATACACATATTCAGATACCACATGGTAATTCGTGACTACATTACCTGAGGAATCGATTTGAAAACCGGATCCAATAGATGATTTATTACCAGACTCTAATTCTATTATTTTGATTTGATAAAGTGCGGTGCGATACTGCCCAAATAAGTTTTGGGCAGTTTGTTGGCTATGTGCAAGCGAGCAGAACATAGACAACACAAATAGTAAAATTCTCAAGATTTGTGTTCCAGTGACAATTAAAATTAACGGCGTGACCGTAATGACTCAAATAGTTAACATTTTGTTTACCCTCGACAAAATAGTTTACATGAGCGACCATTTGCCTAGTTTAAATTGCACAAGCCAAGAATGAAATGCTTGATAGCGTAAATACTCCTATCCTTTGCGAAAAAACACCTAGAATAGGCAATAAATTTAGCCAATGGCTGGGTACAACTGTATTAAAATTGATGGGTGGCGTTACAGCGGCACTTTTCCTTGTTGTTCAAAGATGATCCTTGCGGTTGCGCCGGAGGGTACGCGCAGTCCAATATCATCGTGGAAAACTGGTTTTCTTCATGTTGCCCACAAAGCCAACGTACCCGTTTTTTTGGTAGCCTTTGATTATAAGAAAAAACTTATCGAGTTTGGACCAATGCATAATATAAGCGACAATACCCAGCATGAACTGAATAGGATTTATCTGCACTTCAAACAAGTACAAGGTAAATGTCCTGAAAAAATGATCACTAAAGTTGTTCCCCCTGTGGAGAAAGAGATTGAAAAATAAAGGTTTTACAACCCGTTTGGTGCACGCAGACAGGTTATTGAATACACCTGAAAGTGGTGCGGTACATCAGGCCACTAACAACTCGGTGTTGTTCGAATATAAAGATGCTCAAGGTTTGGTGGATGTTTTTCAGGGTAGAAAAACAGGGCATGTATATTCTCGCTCGTCTTCAGGCTCTAATGCTGCGCTGCAAAATATTCTTACTCATCTAGAGGGTGGAGTAGGGGCTATTACCTTTTCAACCGGCATGGCAGCCATCACTGCAACTATGTTGAGCTTATTTAAAGCGGGCGATCATCTAATTGTTAGTCATTTTTTGTTTGGTAATACCCGCAGCTTTACCGAAACTATGCAAGCTTTGGGCATTGAGCTAAGTTTTGTCGATGTGACTAATGTACAAAATGTGAAAGCGGCTTTTAAAGCCAATACTAAAGCGGTTTATTTAGAAACTATTGCTAATCCGGTAACCCAAGTGGCGGACTTACGTGCTATTGGTCAGCTATGCGAGTCTAAAAAAGCATTGTTTTTAATCGACAATACTATGACGCCAGCCAATATTTTTGATGCCAATTCAGTTTTGGCTTCATTAACTATTAGTTCTCTAACAAAATATATCGCTGGGCATGGCAATGTCTTAGGCGGTGCAGTAGTCGATACTGGATTATTCGATTGGAGCTGCTTCGAGAATATTTTGCCTATTTATCGCGGCTCAGATAAAGCGCAATGGGGACTTACCCAAATCCGTAAACGAGGCCTTAGAGATATGGGCGGGACTCTATCGCCTGATTCAGCTCATGCTATTTCAATTGGCTTAGAAACCCTAGTACTGCGTACTGACAAAGTATGTGGAAATGCCATGCGTTTGGCTTCATATTTACATGCTCATGATAAAGTTTCTGCTGTTTATTACCCAGGTTTAGGTGACCATCCTCAGCACTTTTTAGCCAGAGAACATTTTAATGGTTATGGTGGCATTCTGAGTTTAGATTTAGCCGATGATATCGACCCGATTCAATTTTTAAATGCATTAAACTTAGTGATCTGCGCCACCCATTTAGGTGATACCCGCACCTTAGCCTTGCCCGTTGCCTCTACTATCTATTTTGAGAGTAGTGCCCTGCAAAGACAAGAAATGGGCGTCAATGACAATATGATTAGAATGTCGATTGGGATTGAAGATATAGACGATATAGTCGCCGATTTTGAACAGGCATTTGAGAAGTTTTAGAAGTGTAGTTCGAGATAAAAGTAGCTTCGAGCGGCGAGCTTCTTGCTACGAGCCAAAGAAAGTCCAAAAAGAAAAGATAGCAGTATGCTTTTAAACTTCTATGCGCTGACGCTTACCGGCATGGATGCCAGTGTGCTATGCACATGCTTTTTAAGTTTCTTAATGAAGACAACTCATGTTCAGCTAGCCTGGCAATCCTGAAACCTCCAAATACCCACTCAAATCCTGCTCTGGTTGAATAACACGTTGCGCTGCACCCTCAAACACCACCCCATCCAACTCTCCTTTCAAAACCAACGACTCCCCTTGCAACAACAAAGCACACCCCTCACGAATACCAATCACTGGCATCTCTGGGTTTAAAATACAAAACTCCTCAATACGCTGAGCACGGGTTTCACCGTTGTGGCCGGGTGGTTGGTAGTCGGTGTAGTGGGGGTTGAGTTGGAAAGGTACGAAGTTGAGTGCGTCAAAACTGGGTGGTTGTATTATGGGCATGTCGTTGGTGGTGCGGATGCTATTGCCGCAGATGTTTGAGCCTGCGCTCCAGCCTATATAAGGTATGCCTTTGTTGACTTGGCTTTTTACTGTGTCAATTAGATCTTGTTGGTACAGTTGGTTGAGTAGGTTAAAGGTGTTGCCGCCGCCTACTAATATGGCTTGGGCGTTTTCTAATGCTTGATAGGCGTTTGAGAATTGATGAATACCTTTTACTTTGTAGTCGGGTAGGGCATTTTGCACTTTTGTTGTGTAGTCATCCCAGCTGACTGATACGCCAGCAAATGGAATAAACAGTAGTTCTTTTATATCGGGTAAATGTTGATCCAGCATGGGAATAGCATGCTGTAGGTAATCTTCACTGCCCACTTTAGAGCTACTCAACATTAGGACTTGCCTTGGTACATTCATTTCAAATTAATCCGTTTTACCACTAGACGCACAATTATAGACAGATAGAATACCTTGCATAGGGAAAATCCCCCAGTGGAATATTAGGAAAAACAATGGCCGCCAACACACTTAAGGTACTTTTCGTTTGTTTGGGTAATATTTGTCGCTCACCCAGTGCTGAAGCGGTTTTTAAGAAAAAAGCAGATGATAATGGTTTGAGTATCGAAGTCGATTCTGCTGGCACGGCTGGTTATCACAAAGGGGCTGCGCCTGACAAACGTTCGCAAGCTGTTGGCATGGAACGAGGTTATAGTTTTAAAGGCTTAAAGTGCCGAAAGTTGGTAGAGCAAGATTTTGAAAAGTTTGATTATATTTTGGCTATGGATAACCAAAATATCGCAAATTTGTTAGAAGCTTGTCCTGAAGAGTTTCAACATAAGGTGTCATTACTTTTAAGTTTTGCTGTATCTGAAGAACAAGAAATACCCGATCCCTATTATGGTGGAAAGCGTGGTTTTGAATATGTTTTAGATTTAATTGAACAAGGGGCAGATGGCTTTATTGATCATCTTAAATCTACTGGGTAATAAGTTATCGATTTATATTTCAAGAATAAATACGTTTATGATTGAAATTTCCGCTCATTCCTTCTAAATTCTCGTCCCAGTTTGTCGGTTCACTATTTAACCGACTACCTTTTACCTATTTAGTTGGCAACCAGACAGTTGGCGTTCAAAGCCTATTTTGCAACAACCTACCTATGAAGATAAACAACACCTTAAACAGGTTGAAGATACCCTTAGCGGTTATCCTCCTTTGGTGTTTGCTGCTGAAACTCGTACTCTATATAAGCAGTTAGGTGATGTGGCAGAAGGTAAAGGTTTTTTATTGCAGGGTGGTGATTGCGCTGAATCTTTTGATGAATTTAACGCGCCAAAAATTCGCGATACTTTTAAAGTCATTTTGCAAATGGCCATAGTGCTGACTTATGCGGGTCGTTGTCCGGTGATTAAAGTTGCTCGTATGGCAGGGCAGTATGCTAAGCCTCGATCTGGGGATTTTGAAACTATCGATGGTGTGTCTTTACCAAGCTATCGTGGCGATATTATTAACAGCTTTGAATTTACTGAAGCATCACGTAGACCTGATCCTCAGCGGATGGTTGAAGCCTATCATCGTGGCGCGTCCACGTTAAATTTACTGCGGGCTTTTGCTCAGGGTGGTTTAGCTGATTTACATGAAGTAAATCGTTGGAACATGGCTTTTGTAGAAAATAACCCTTTAAAAGATCGTTATCATGACCTAGCTATGCGTATTCAAGATTCACTAGAATTTATGAAAGTCATGGGGATTGATTCCACTAATACGTCTACTTTGCATGAAACTAGCTTGTATACCTCGCATGAGGCTTTGTTACTGAACTACGAACAAGCTTTGACCCGTGTCGATACATTAACGGGTAATTGGTATAACTGTTCAGCGCATATGTTGTGGATTGGTGAGAGAACTCGTCAACTTGATCATGCACACTTGGAGTTTTTCCGCGGCATTCACAACCCTATTGGTGTGAAAGTAGGGCCGAGTATGCATGAAGATGAATTAATTAGGCTGATTGATGCGCTCAACCCAAATAATGATGCTGGTCGACTTACCTTGATCACTCGTATGGGCGCAGACAAACTTGAGCAGAACTTGCCTAAGCTTTTACGCCGAGTGAAACAAGAAGGTCGAAAAGTGGTGTGGAGTTCTGACCCCATGCATGGCAACACTTTCAAAGCTTCAAGTGGTTATAAAACGCGTAATTTCGACGCTATTTTACTTGAAATCAAACAGTTCTTTGCCGCACACAAAGCTGAAGGTACTCATGCTGGTGGTATTCACTTAGAAATGACCGGCCAACATGTGACTGAGTGCACAGGTGGCGCTTATAAAATTAGTGATGACGATTTGGCTCAAGCCTATAAAACTCAATGTGACCCGCGATTAAATGCTGATCAAGTATTAGAAATGGCATTTTTAGTAGCAGATCATCTAAAACAAGCTCAGTAATATTTAGCTAAAACTAGAAGTTATTTACCACCGGGTGCCACGCACAGATAGAAAGAGTACACAGAGTCTAAAGAGAAGAGCAAAATATTAGTACTTCCCTCTGTGTACTCCTAGTCCTCTGTGGTTAAAATTCTTTTGTAATAAGTACAAAGACGTTGCTGTGAATAATATTATGAATGTCTAAAGTAAAAGGCTGTCATCTATTTTATGAAAGATACTTGCGGCATTGACCAACGAGTTTGCGGTTAGCTCAGGTACACCATACACTTCTGTCTTGCAGTCATATTTCTGGGACACCTTAGTGAGCAGCAGATCAAAATCGCCGTCGCCAGACAAAAGTACTATGGTGTCAGCTTGCTCAGCAGCTTCTAACGGTGTCAGCTTGCTCAGCAGCTTCTAACACATCTATCGCAATGCCTACATCCCAATCGCCTTTGGCTGAACCATCGCTGCGTTGAATGTAGGGTTTTAATTTTACATCAAAGCCAATATGTTTGAGTGCGCTTTGAAATTTTTGCTGTTGTTCATCACCTTTGTCAATGGCATAAGCATTGGCCATGATGATATCACCTTGATGACTGATATGTTGCCAAAAACGGCGATAATTAAATTGCCGAGAGTAGGCTTGGCGAGTGGTGTAGTAGATGTTTTGCACGTCAACAAATATAGCGATTTTTTCCAATGTAGATCACTCGTAATTAATAAACTAAGCTGATGATAACATCTTTAATGTTTTGAATTATGTGGCGTAGGTAGACCGTTTAGTCTAATTAATGGTTGATTAGTTAATCAAAGCTAAGTATATTGCCCTATGGTTTGTTGACCCTCTCTCAATACATACCTTCAATGTTGTGTCTTTCCTTGATCCAGTCAGCCGGCATTAAAAACGTAATCCTTAGGTAAAGTCCTATTGAATTGCAATAGCAAGCTGAATTATCGTACGACGAATTAATGGGCATTAAACATCGTAGCAAACAACATTTGCAGATGTCTCATCGAATAGAAACTTAAAGTTTTAGTAGTATCGTCAAAACTGTAATGGGCTTATTTTTAGTTTTACTATTAATGCCTTCATTTTATGAAGCACGAAATAGTCATATTTAATGAGTTTTATTATGTTTTATACATATAACGGAACACAGATTTCAGTAATGTGCCCAGTGCACAACATCTCTGTGAATAAACATAAAGTGGCGTTTGCCGACAAGTGTGGCCAGAAAATGGGTACCTTTGCCAACACCACTGAAGCAAAACAATTTGTCTCTTGGTTACTAAATATTAAGTAGCTGAACAGCTACGAGCGGTTAACTAGAGACAAAAGAAAAATATAAGGGCATCATTTTCAACAAATGATGCCCTTTTTGTTTGACAGTAAAACTTAGCTTGCAAAAATAAGCTCGTAACTCGAAGGCTGTTGTTAGAATGGATTGGTATTAAACTCCCTGACTTGCCAAGTAACTCTCGTAATTGCCTTTAAAATCAACAATGCCATCTGCTTTAATGTCAATAATACGCGTGGCCACAGTGGATACAAATTCTCTGTCATGACTGACAAAAAGTAAGGTGCCTTTGTAATTTTCTAACGCTAAATTCAAAG
>QIJM01000150.1 GCA_003232445.1 Paraglaciecola arctica | reverse complement strand
TTTGAGGGTTTTACGCAATAATGGCCAATTGGCCGAGTCGTGATAACGCAAAAATGCGCGATGTAAACGCCTATGGATTTCGCCTTTTGGCACCTCAACCACTTCACTCTTATGGTTCACCTTGTGTATCGGGTTTTTGTTGGTGTGATACATAGTGGTGGCATTTGCCATAGGTGACGGATAGAAGTTTTGTACTTGGTCTAACTTAAAGTTGCGCGCTTTGAGCCATAACGCCAAATTCAACATATCCTCATCTTCGGTGCCCGGATGAGCGGAGATAAAGTAAGGAATAAGGTACTGGTCTTTACCTGCTTCTTTGGTGTATTTATCAAACAACACTTTAAACTTGTCGTAGGTGCCCATACCCGGCTTCATCATTTTATCTAGCGGGGCTTTTTCGGTATGTTCAGGAGCGATTTTTAAGTAACCACCTACATGATGAGTGACTAATTCTTTGACATAATTAGGATCTTCAATCGCTAAGTCATAGCGTACACCTGAAGCAATCAGCACTTTTTTCACACCTTCAACCTCACGGGCCTTGCGATAAAGCTCAACGGTTGGGGTTTGATCGGTATCTAAGTGCCCACAGATTTCTGGCCATACACAGGATAAACGGCGACAGGCTTGTTCGGCTTTGGGACTTTTACAACGCAATTTATACATATTGGCAGTTGGGCCACCAAGATCGGAGATAACACCAGTAAAACCTGGTACTTTGTCGCGAATTTCTTCGATTTCACGAATAATCGATTCTTCTGAACGGCTTTGGATCACCCTGCCCTCATGCTCGGTAATCGAACAAAAAGTACAACCACCAAAACAACCGCGCATGATATTCACCGAGGTTTTGATCATATCGTATGCAGGGATCTTCGCTTTGCCATAACTAGGATGCGGCACCCGCGCGTAAGGCAAATCAAACACCGCATCCATTTCTTCGGTTTCAAGTGGATAGGCTGGTGGGTTGATCCAAATAATGCGATCACCATGGCGCTGCACAAGTGCACGGGCACAGCCGGGGTTGGTTTCTTTATGTAAAATACGTGAAGTATGGGCGTAATGAGTTTTTTCGGCGCGCACCACATCATAAGCTGGCAGCAACACATAAGTTTTGTCCCAAGGTTTACGCCTTTGAGTTTTCGACGTAAAAGGCTGAATCACTATGGGCTGAGCTTTTTGCTCTTCGATTGCCGCTTGTCTCTCAGCCTCAGAGGATACTGCACATTTATCGTCAATAGTTTGGTAAGGGCTAATAATAGGTTCAATTTTGCCAATGCTGTCTAGGTGGGTGGAATCCACGCCCTGCCAGCCGGGCAATGGCTCTTTTCGAATAACAGCAGTGCCGCGAATATCTTGCATCTGGTCGATAGTTTCACCCGCAGCAAAACGATAGGCCATTTCTAGCAAAGGTCGCTCGGCATTACCAAACATCAACATATCGGCTTTAGAATCAAACAGCACACTACGGCGCACTTTGTCTGACCAATAATCGTAATGGGCGATGCGCCTGAGGCTGGCTTCAATCCCACCAATGACTACCGGTTTTTTGTAGGCTTCTTTACAACGCTGAGTGTAAACCGTTACTGCACGATCGGGACGTTTTCCGCCTTCGTTGTGCGGGGTGTAGGCATCATCATGACGTAATTTTCGCTCAGCCGTGTAACGATTGATCATCGAGTCCATATTGCCTGCGGTCACACCAAAAAATAAATTTGGCTCACCGAGCTGCATAAACTCATCTTTGCTATGCCAATCTGGCTGGGAAATAATCCCTACTCTGAATCCCTGCGCTTCTAGTGTGCGCCCGATCACGGCCATACCAAAACTGGGATGATCAACATAAGCGTCACCGGTAACCAGAATAATGTCGCAACTATCCCAGCCTAATACGTCCATTTCTTTGCGCGACATCGGCAAAAATGGCGCAGTTCCAAAACACTCCGCCCAATATTTTGGGTAGGAAAATAAGCCCCGTTCCGCTTTCATACGGGCGACAGGTTTAGATCGGGAGGCAGGTTGAATAGTCGGCATTATTGTCTCAAAAGATATCTAAAAAGCGGCTCAAAAAATCGGCGGAATTATAACAGAATACGAAAGAAGTGTTGATTTAAAACGACAGCCAAAAGGAGCAACCTAGAGTATTTGCATAGTACTCTCACTGAATATTCAGGATTTGGATCAGGGCTTTAGCCTCACCTTCTAATAGGTCGGCCAAAGTATAAGCTTGTAAACTATCCAAAAATGCTTGGGTAGCTTGCCCCAATATGCCTTTAAGTTTGCAGGCAGGCAATATTCGACACTGGGGTATTTTACACTCGACTACTTGTAATGTGTTTTCAAGTAGTACCACTAAATCACCCAGATTTAACTCTTCAGGCGCGCGTTTTAAATAGAAGCCACCTCCTTTGCCTCTTCTGGTTTCGATGATCCCAGCTTTGCCTAATTGATGAACAATTTTATTCACATTATTTCTGGATATGTCATAAGTACTGCTTATTTCATCGATACTGGCTCGTTTGCCCTGAGGCAATAAAGCAAGATAAATAAGAGTTCGAAGCGCATAGTCAGTGTAGCGAGTAAGTTGCATAATTTTTTTTCTATGATCCAAATGATTGATTTAAATTGAAAGCCTGTTTGACACCTTTATATAATACATCTAATATGCATCTTATTAAAAGATACCTATTAAAGGCATGTTATGAATAACACTTTATTACTTAAATTGGCAAACGCCTCTATGCTGACAACATTTATCGCATTTGTTATCTGTGTTGTTCTCGCATACGGGTTTGATAACCATTTCCCGCTGCTGGGTCTTACACTGCTGCACGTCGCGCAAATTTTACTGGCTGGTTTTTTTAAGGTGTCTTATGTTTTGCGTTTAGTCGCCCAACAACAACTCGGCCTCACCATTCGCTAAAAATTGAGCATCGAAAATGTTAAATATTTCAGACTTAAGTGAAGAACAAAAAATAGCCCCTATCTGGAGACAGGCGTTTCGGCCATTTTTCTTGTTTGCTTGTATATTCTCAATACTGTCAATCGGTGCTTGGGCATTGGTACAGACTGGTGAGCTTTACTTTATGCCTTACGGAGGCCTTTTTTTCTGGCATGCTCACGAAATGTTGTTCGGATTTGTGGCCGCTATTATTGTCGGCTTCTTACTTACCGCAGTACAAAGCTGGACTGGGCTAAGAGCCACTCATGGAAAACCGTTAATCGTTCTTTTTATCCTGTGGTTATTAGCCCGTATATTTATGCTGTTAGACATCTTTGCGCTTCAATGGATCACCGCCCTGATTGACATTAGTTTTTTACTACTCGCCGCGTATTTTTTGGCTCGATTAGTGTTAAAAGTTAAACAATACCGAAACCTCATCTTTGTGCCGATGCTGCTTTTACTGGCAACAGCCAACTTGTTCACACATTTATCGGTTATTACTGGCGAGATGCGTTTTTATACTCAAGGTATATACAGTACTGTGATGATTATCACGCTGATGATGACTGTTATTGCAGGCCGAGTATTCCCTATGTTCACGGCAAATGGCACCCAAACAAAGAAAGTAGACAATATTGCTTGGTTAGAAAAATTAGTGATTAGCTTAACCGCCATACTAGCACTGATTCATTTTACCGACATACAACATATTCTATCTAGCAAACTAATGGTTTTGCTATTTGCCTTTAGCGCGCTGGTGCACAGTATTCGCGCAATACGCTGGCGACCTCAGGTAACCTTTAAAACGCCTTTAGTATGGTCATTACATCTGGCATATTGGTTTATCCCAACCAGCTTTTTATTGTTCGCTTTGCACTATGCAGGCGTAAACATATCAGCATCAAATGCATTACACGGTTTAACCGCAGGCGCAATGAGTGCTTTGATATTGGCCATGATAGCTCGTATTTCACTAGGGCATTCTGGTCGGCCACTGACCCCTCATTGGATAATGAAGTATGCCTTTGCCCTGATAGTTTTAGCCGGCAGTATTCGGCTTATGTCTGCTTATATACAAACTTATTTCACCTTCAACTTAAATATGCTGTCTGCTGTGTTATGGGCATTAGCCTTTGGGATATATATTGTTGTTTATGCACCAATACTCACTAGTCCAAGACCTGATGGCAAGCCCGGTTAGACTGAATACCTCTGCGCTTCTAGCGCTAAGGTTACAGAAGACCGAATCAGACAGAAATAGTAATTTCATCAAAACTGGAAATCGCCGTAAAGCCCCGATTTAATTAGATTTACTCGGCATAAAACAGGCCACCCATAATAAATATTTCCTCGTATTCGTAAAAAGTTGTTGACTGAGAATTTGCGTAAGCAGGCTGGGCGACCGGCTAAGGTTTAAGTTTTCGAGGTTTTAGCTTTTAAGAGAATACATTTGAAACCGGCGAAAGTCGGTTTTTTATTGGCTGCACCAAAGTTAAAACTTAGAATCAAAAGCATGTGCTGCGCACACTGTCATCCATGACATTTTTCAAACGAATCCCTTCGTCCAACCTGCTTTTTTGCTGCAGCTAAAAAAAGCAGGCAAAAAAAGTCGCTCGAGAGCAATGCTCTTCATCCAATTATTAGGCGAGCTTTGAGTCGAGGGTAAAAGTATCGGTTTTGCCGACCAAGAACAGAATTAACATGAGTGATGAGATGAACAATACTTTCTTTCACATACAGCGCGGCATCAGCCACCAGATAGCGGCTGGCTTGGGCAGCCTTTAAGCTTTTGATATGAGACTTAACAATCTTCTTAAAACCTTCCATATCATTGATATTACCGCTGGGGTTTCATATACACCGGAATACCCGACTGGTTTTCGCAGATAAGATTGAGGATAACCTGGTTCAACTCTGGCCGATGGTCGCGCGAATATCCTTTCGTAATACTAATGGGATTGAAGTCTCCCTCATTAAGTTGAAGTCTCCCTCATTAAGCTTTTCCTGCCCGTCATAATGAAAACTCGTGGAGTCGAGATGCACAGAGTCACAAGGCAAGTCTAGGTGTCTCACCACCGCTTCCCCAATGGTTTGATAAAGGCAGGACACCCCTTTTTCATAAAGCGCATCAAGACAACGACCTAAGGCGTCATCGTTGATTTGCAAGCGGTTTGTCCTCGAAATATTCACTGTACATATGCAACGTACGGCCAGTGAAGCCTAAGCCATTGATAAGCATGGCCACAAACAACTGCCCAAAACTGATATTTCGTTTTTCTGACACGCCAAGTGCTTGATCAATCATTTGGGCTAAATTGATTTCTTTGCAAAAACCTGCGACCAGACCATGATGCTCTAACGTTTTGGTGAAGGGAGTAGACATATTTAAGACTCTCAAAAGAGAGT
>QIJM01000126.1 GCA_003232445.1 Paraglaciecola arctica | reverse complement strand
TAATGCTATCAAAACGTTGATGTATTGACTCAATCACTGGGATAACACGATCAAGTTCTTGTTGCACAGAAACATCCTGAGCACCGGGTCTAGTCGACTCACCACCTACATCAATAATGTCAGCACCTTCACTTAACATTAAATCCGTTTGAGCAAGGCCATTTTCGAGTAGGTTAAACGCCCCACCATCGGAAAATGAATCCGCTGTGACGTTTAATATACCCATCACTTTAGGTGTAGATAAATCTAAAAATTTATCTCTAAACTGCATAAACACTCAATCATTTTATTCTAGGGTCAACAGACCCTTATAAAAAACGCTTTGCTGAACAATCAACAAAGCGTTTTCATCACATCTAACAAAATTAGCTAGTTGCGTCACCAGGTTTACCTACATTAGGTTGAGTCGGCTCATCATCTTTTTTATCCGAGTCAGACACAGTAGCACCGCCCGAAGGTTTGCCGCTATCGTCTTTGTTATCACGCGACCAATCTGCAGGGGGTCTTGGCTCTATCCTTGCCATTAAATCATCAATTTGTTTAGCGTCAATGGTTTCGTATTTCATCAAACAATCTTTCATTGTTTCCAAGACATCACGATTTTCAATCAGAATTTTTTCTGCTCGTTCATAGTTACGATCAATAATAGATTTGATTTCAGCATCTATGGCTCGAGCCGTATCGTCAGACATATTCTTAGACTTTGCCATACTGCGACCAAGGAAGACTTCTCCTTCTTCTTCAGCGTATAACATAGGCCCCATTTTTGTAGATAAGCCCCATTGAGTTACCATCTTACGAGCAATGTCGGTAGCACGTTCAATATCGTTTGATGCGCCAGTGGTTACGCCATCTTCACCTAAAGTCATGGTTTCTGCGATACGCCCGCCAAACAAACTAGAGATCATGCATTCGAGATGTTGTTTACTGTGGCTGTATCTGTCCTGCTCTGGTAGATACATAGTTACACCAAGCGCTCTGCCGCGAGGTATAATAGATACTTTATATACGGGGTCATGCTCAGGTACCATACGACCTACAATAGCGTGACCCGCTTCATGATAAGCAGTATTGGTTTTTTCTTCCTCAGACATCACCATGCTCTTACGCTCAGAGCCCATCATGATTTTATCTTTGGCTTTATCGAATTCTTCCATCGCAACGACTTTTTTGCCTGAGCGTGCTGCAAATAAAGCTGCTTCGTTGACCAAATTGGCCAAATCAGCACCAGAAAACCCTGGGGTTCCACGGGCAATCAAACTCGCTTCAACATTGTCGCTTAATGGCACTTTACGCATATGTACTTTAAGGATTTGTTCGCGGCCACGAATATCAGGCAAACCAACCGTGACTTGACGGTCAAAACGACCAGGGCGTAATAATGCTGGGTCAAGTACGTCAGGGCGGTTAGTTGCGGCGATAACAATGACACCTTCATTACCCTCAAAACCATCCATCTCAACTAACATCTGGTTAAGCGTTTGTTCTCTTTCATCGTGACCACCGCCTACACCGGCTCCACGTTGACGACCTACTGCATCAATTTCATCGATAAAGATAATACAAGGAGCTGACTTTTTAGCTTGCTCAAACATGTCACGTACACGAGATGCACCAACACCTACAAACATTTCTACGAAATCAGAGCCTGAAATAGTGAAGAAAGGCACTTTTGCTTCACCGGCTATTGCTTTAGCCAGCAAAGTTTTACCCGTTCCAGGAGGACCAACCAATAGGATGCCAGTAGGGATCCTACCGCCTAACTTTTGGAATTTACTTGGATCACGGAGGAAATCCACTAACTCAGACACATCTTCTTTGGCTTCATCACACCCTGCCACATCGGCAAAAGTGGTTTTAATTTGGTCTTCACCTAACAGGCGTGCTTTGCTTTTACCAAAAGACATAGCGCCTTTACCGCCACCGCCTTGCATCTGACGCATAAAAAAGATCCAAACACCAATCAACAGCAACATTGGGAACCAAGATATAAATATCTGGGTTAAAAATGAAGACTCTTCCGCTTCTTTACCAAAAACATCCACATTGTTATCAACCAACTCGTCCATCAAGGCAAGGTCAGTGTAGGGAATAATAGTAGTGAATGACTCACCACTACGTTTTACACCATCAATTTGCCCTGAATTTCTATCGATAGTGGCACTGCTGATCACACCATTACTGACGTCTCGTAAAAACACCGTATAAGCTGTATTGGTTGATTTAGATTCAGTGTCTGAAAAGTTTTGGAAAACCGACATCAATACGACAGCGATAACTAGCCATAAGATTAAATTTTTTGCCATGTCGCTCAAGTTGTTAAACCTCTGTTATTGCTAGAGTCAATTAGACTCTATGAATTGCGTCTTGCGTCTTGTTACTAAGTAACGTCGAGACTACTATAATTTGTATCCTGTCGCCACCAGATAAACCTCTCTGGAACGCGCTCGGGATGATTCAGGTTTACGGGTTTTGACCGTTTTAAAAGCATTTTGCATATCTTTCATAAATGGCTCGAATCCTTCCCCCATAAATACCTTAATCACAAAACTGCCATTTTTCTTTAAGACTTGGTGACACATATCTAAAGCTAATTCTCCTAAATACATTGACTTAGCTTGGTCTATCGCGTCATTACCACTCATATTTGGCGCCATATCAGACATCACTACGTCTACGTTTTTGCCACCTATTTTGTTCAGTAATTCGTTTAAAACATTTTCCTCACGAAAATCACCTTGGAGAAATGAGACGCCTGCCAACGGATCCATAGGTAAAATGTCACAAGCTATGACTAAGCCATCTTCCCCCACCACTTTCGTCACGTATTGAGACCAACCACCGGGCGCTGCACCTAAATCAACCACTGTCATTGAGGCTTTAATCAAACCGTCTTTTTGTTGAATTTCTTCTATTTTAAATCCAGCTCTAGATCTCAGACCTTGCTTTTGCGCTTTTTGCACAAATTTGTCGTCAAAATGTTCTTTTAACCAACGCTGACTACTAACAGATTGTTTATTTTTGCTCATCGACCTGTCATAAACACTGTATTCAAATTAGGAATAACTGGGAGATGGCGCTAGAATAACGCTTTTCAACCATCCATCTTTAATAAATTTGTAAGAAATACTAATCAATGACTTTATCAAACAAGCAAAAACAGTACCTAAAGGGCTTAGCCCATGCTATAAAACCTGTCGTTCAATTGGGCAACAATGGCCTAACTGAAGGGGTATTAGCCGAAATAGAAGGGGCTATCAAGCACCACGAATTAATCAAGGTTAAAATACCCACGGACGATAAAGAAGAAAAAGCTTTAATAATGGATGCCATTGTAAGAGAAACAGGTGCGGTCAAATTACAAGCAGTTGGTCATGTTTTAGTCTTATTCAAACAAAGTGATGACAAAAAAATAGAACTGCCAAAGCGATAATCAACTAGCGCCTAATAAAAAGTAATAAAATGAACGAAATAAAAAAAACAGGTAGTATCGTTTGTGTGGGTACGGGTATGACATTAGGTGCGCATATTACACCTATTTGTAGAAGTCATATTGAGCAAGCCGATGTAGTATTTACTAGCGCTCATCCTATGATGGAAAAATGGATACAGGATATGAACTCTGATGTCCGCACACTTCAAAGGTTATACGAAGAAGGCAAGGATCGACGCATCACTTACCGTGAAATGGTTGATGTGATGATGAGCGAAGTTAGAAACGGTAAGAAAGTAGTCGGTGCTTTTTATGGCCACCCGGGTGTATTTGCCTGGTCTCCTCATAAAGTCATCAAACAGGCTATAGATGAAGGGTATACGGCGCACATGGAAGCAGGCGTGTCTGCCGAAGATTGTTTATATGCAGACTTGGGGATCGACCCCGGCAAAGTAGGTAGCCAAAATTTTGAAGCCAGTCAATTTATGTTTTATCAACGTAATATCGACCCATCTGCTTATTTAATCTTATGGCAGGTGGCAATTGCAGGGGATAAATCCATTAAACGATTCAGTACTGGCAAGGCTTACCGCCAAGTACTAATTGAATTGTTAAATGAACATTATCCATTAGATCATAAAGTCGCTTTGTATGAATGTCCAACTATTGCCTTAGATGCCCCTAGAATAGATTGGATACCTCTCAAAGACTTTGCAGATGCTGATATTTCATTAATTACCACTATGGTATTACCTCCTAGCAAAGAAATGCTTAAAAACCAGCAAATTTTAGATAGACTGGCTGCGCTAGATACAAAACAACAATAACCTTAAGGGATCACGATGACCGCAATCCAAATATTAGAAAGACTGGGTGCAGATGCTTCTTTTCACCCTAGTAAACTAACTGATAAAGATAATGCAGAGATTATAAAGTTATCTGAAGACAGCCCCGAGTTTAACGCCCCATTGATATTACATCATCATCCTGCAGAAGAAGAACCAGAAAAGGCACCCGAAGAGGCACCCGAAGAGGAAAAGAGTGATGATGACAAATAAAAAATTAAACAAAAGTAGACCTTGCATATGCTTAAAGTTTTATTTTTCATACTAATATTTAGTTCACCTATTCTATTTGCAATGGGTGAACCACATCTTGCAATGGGTGAACCACATCATTTAATGCTAACACGGGCCGATGATTTAGCATCCTCCGATCCGCTAAAATCAAAACTACTTTTACAGCGTATTTCAAAAGATCAACTTTCTAAGCCAGATAGTGAGCTATTTAGTTATCTTTCTTCTTATTTTATCGCTACTTCTGGAAAACTTGACGAAGCCATAGTCTCACTTTTACCTCTTACCAAAAGTGGTGTGAGTCCAAATGTCAGAGTACGCGCTTATTCTCTATTGTTACTTATGTATGCAGGACAGCATGAGTGGGATAAAGGTTTAGAAACCTTAAGTAAACTATCTACAC
>QIJM01000362.1 GCA_003232445.1 Paraglaciecola arctica | reverse complement strand
CATTTAGAGTGAATTAGATGACAAAAATGCTGCTTTTTTTATGCCCGGATTGTTGGTGGAACGGGTGTTATAGACGTGCGAAACTTTAGTTAATGATATACCCAAAAATATAAGACACATTATTACTGATCTATACATAAAACGATCCTAAATTTTAGAAATCTGTAAAAATGTTGCAAATACCCCTCATTTATGTTACATATCAACCATTAGATTTAAGGATTATTTACATTAAATTTACATCAGAAATTAATTATAAGTTTCAAAAAGTTTCAAAATTTAAAAAGCTCTGGAAGTATCAGATTAGAGAATTTATATTCGGAATTCTCTTTCTGATATTCCTAATAATTGTAATTTTTTTAGTATAAAATATAATTATTTATGTATAGTAAAATTATATCCATTGTAAGTTTTTTGCTGTTATGTTGTTCGACAATATATGGGCAACAGACAAAAACCATAACGGGTAAGGTAATCGATGGAAATTCCTATCCACTATTTGGCGCCACTGCAATTTTACAAGATGCCTCTGGAAACATACTTTCGGGTGTTGTTACCAATGAGTTCGGTGAGTTCATTATTCGAACAAATCAAACAACGGGCAAGACGGTTAAGATTACCTATATTGGGTATGCGAATCAAACCCTAGACATAGACCTATCCCAAAATGACCTAGACCTTGGCACAGTTCAGATGCAAATAACCGCCTCTGAGTTAGACGAGGTTGTCGTAAGTGGAAGTATGGAAGGTAAAACTAGGGCGCTAAACCAACAGCGTACCGCTGATAATATTAAAAATGTAGTATCTGCGGATCTTATTGGTAGGAATCCCGATCTAAATATTGCAGAAGCTTTACAGCGTGTTTCTGGTGTCAACATACAACGTGATAAAGGGGAAGGCTCTATGATAAGTATTAGGGGAACACCAGTCCACTATACCACTATTCAGATAAACGGTCAACAAATTCCCAGTGCTCAAAGCGATGGGTCACGTGCAGAATCCTTAGACTTAATTCCAGTAGATCAATTAGCATCAATGGAAATTACCAAAGTTGCCACACCCGATATGGATGGAGACGCTATTGGTGGTACCGTAAACCTAAAAACTCCGACTGCAAGAAGATTTGATTTAGGTGTCAAGGCAGAATCAGGATTAGGATATAATGATATTTCTAATGGACTTAACGGTATTGGTAAATTACGACTAGACAAACGATTTTTCAAAACCGATAATAATCCCGAAGGAAAATTGGGGGTCATGCTAGGCGGGAGCATGTATAATTCTGACAACTCGGAACATAGAGTTGATGGGGATTGGACTGCTATACCCGAACTTATAATACAAACTCAGGAAGAAGAATTTGTATTAGACCAGTATGATTATAGGTTAACGGAAAATAACCGTGAACGTATCGGGGCAACCGCAACATTGGATTATAAATTTAACGACAACCATAACATAGTGTTTAACTATGTCTACAGTCAACGCCAAGATATAGATGTACGCCATCGTTCACGTTTTGATGTTCTTACTAGTGGTGCCGAGTATCAAACTCTAGATTCGATAACCAGCGCCAGAGTTCGTCGTGATATTAATTTCACTGATGAATTAAAGATAAATCAGGTCTTTAGCCTTCAAGGAGAACACATTTTGAACAACTGGGAGATAGCATGGCAAGGATTTTACAGTGCTACCGAGCGTACTGAGACTTCAGATCTTGGGCGCTTTCAAAGTAACGATGATGTAACTATTATTGCCGATAACCCTTTGGGGATTTTTGGACGTAACCCCAATTTTAGGGTTTCAGTGAACGAAGAACAAAGTGTATATGACCCCTTATTGTATAGTAGTTTTGAAAGGTACATTGAAGATCTTGAAACTATAGACGCTACCAACCTTGTTGGAAAACTAGATGTTACGAAACATTTTGAGTTAGGAGAGCATCAAAGTCTGATAAAATTCGGAGGTAAATACCGTACGCAGACCAATGATAAATTTAGAGATAATACCTCTTCTGTATTTAATGACCCTAATAATCTAATTAATGAAGAAGAAGCTTTTTTGCGCTCTTTATCGGGTACTGAACCTGCTAGCTTCTTATATGGTAATTATCGTTTTGGTCCGTTGTTGGGTGAAGATGAGTTTAAAGAGTATGTAAATACCAACAGTAGGTTTCTTAACCAATCAGATAGAGCATGGGCAGCAAGACGCTCATCGCTCAATGACACCTATAAAGCCAGCGAAGATATATATGCAGGCTATTTTATGGCAAAAGTTCAATTTGATAAATTAATGGTTCTTGCAGGGCTTCGTTATGAATTTAATGAAGTACGTTATGATGCTTTTGATGTTTTTAGATTTGGGACCAATGTAATTGCTTCGCCCATACAAGGAGGTAATGAGTATGGATTTCTGTTGCCTAATATTCACCTAAAATATAACCTTAATGATTATACCGCATTGCGGTTTTCTACGGTATTTAATTATGCGCGTCCTAATTTTGTGGATTTGGTTCCTTTTGTGGATCTAGATTTTGATTCTTTTGGTCTAACTTTGGGAAACCCTAATCTTAGGGCGGCAGAAGCATTAAATATTGATTTGATGTTTGAGCATTATTTTAAAGATGTAGGGGTTATCTCTTTTGGGGCTTTTTACAAAGATATAGACCTATTTCAGTTTTCTAGGATAGACCCTGCCCTGCAGCAAGATTTTCCGGGTTACCCGAACACGCAAGGATTTGAATTTAGGCAAGAACAAAATGGAGAAAACGCTATTGTAGCAGGAATCGAATTCAATTTTCTCCGTTCTTTGAGTTTTTTACCAGGATTATTTAAGAACTTCAACCTAGAAGGTAATTATACGTATGCCTACTCAGACGCTTTTACTGAAGATAGGGATAACATTTCACTGCCTGGGCAGGCAGAGCACACTTTTAATGCAGGACTTGGATTTGATTATAAGGGTTTTACAGCTCGCGTTTCTGCCAACTACAACGGAAGTTTCCTAGTCTCCATTGCCAGTAGTCAATTAAACGATATAATTCAAGCAGATCGTATTCAGTTCGATGCCAACGCCTCTTTAAAGTTCTTAAAAAACTGGCGCATTTATATAGAAGGGGTAAACCTTAGTAATGAGCCCACCATAAGATATCAAGGAGATGAAAGCCGTATTGCTAGAATTGCCTATTTTGGTTGGGCGATTCGAACAGGTATAAGTTACAGTTTATAACATATAATAAACAACACCAAGAAACAATGAGAATTTTAAAATTTAGTATCCTATTTTTCATTCTATGTCAGTTCTCTTGCGGGAAAGATAAAATAGAGTTCCAACTCGAAGGTCCTTTACTATTAGCTACGACCCAATTTCCAGACCTCCTGGTACAGGAGGCAGGAAACGATATTTTTCAAGTTTATAGCTTGCAGGCGGCAAGGGGTATATTACGGTTTGAAGTATTCTTAGATGGGCAGCTAATAGAGTCAATTGCCTATGATGACGCCATTACGGATACCTACTCTTTTCTATATACCATTCCGCAAAGTACTCCAAACGGCACAGAGTCAGAGTTCAACTTTGTGTTGACAGATATTGAAAATGAACAAGTCACCAAAAAAATACGCTTTTTGGTAAATGCTACTTTTTTTGAAACCGAGGAAAACATTAATGGTATCGATATAATTAGGATAAAGGGCAAGTTAAATAGAGATTATACTATGTCCGCTGCGAATACATATCTGGTGGAAGGTATTTTTTCTGTTGAAAACGATAGTGAACTTACTATTGAGGCTGGTACTACGGTATATTTTCAAACCTATGAAGACCCCAATCAAATCTCAAGTTTAACTATTTCCCAAGGCTCCAAGATTATCGCCGAAGGTACTGCAACAGAACCTATTATACTCACAAGCGATAAAATATTAACAGGGCAAACCCCTAGCCCAATAGATTGGGGCGGACTGCTCATTTATGGAAAAGCTCCTGCTCATGGTGGTGTTGTATTGGATAGAGGTTTTAGATATGGAGGCAATGTGCCGAACGACAATTCCGGTATTTTAAGCTATATACGTAGCGAGTATGTGGGCGATCAAAGTAGTGATGATGATGCGTATCCTTTTCATTTTTTAGGATTAGGATCAGCAACTCAAATTGATCATTTACAAACATATAAAAATGAAAACATAGCCTTTAGGGTAAGAGGTGGACGTGTAAACCTTAAATATATTTCGGCTATTGAACACGGTGGTTACGGAATTTGGGCAGATAGAGGTTGGCAGGGAAATGGGCAGTTTTGGCTCTTTCAAACCGATCAAGCAACCCAAATAGACGCTTGGGGTAGTAGCAGAGCTATAGAAATGCGCAATGATCCCGATAATTTTTTAAGAATACCTAGAACCATTTTTCTTGTCAGTAATGTTACCTGTATAGGCAATGGTTATGAAGCAGGAGTAAATAATGGACAAAGAAGAGGGATGCGTATTAGAACAGGTGCTATTGGAACATTTCAAAATGCTATTTTTACAGGATACCCTAATGATGCAGTAAGAGTGGAAGATCTTGATATTGAGGTATTGGGCGTTGATATGATTTTTGACAACATTAGATCTTTTGACAATAGTAAAAACTATGAGCAGGAAGCACGTACCATATTTTTTGAAAGTGGGCTATATAATGTAACAGAAGAACCGGTGCCAGGCATTTCACTTTCCAACTTTGTGGGCTCCTCACCTTCTCCTTTCAACCCTTCCGCAATGGGAAGTTTCTTTAGTAGTGCACCTTATATAGGTGCTGTTGAAAGTATTTCGAATGATTGGACTACTGAAGGAAACTGGTTTAAAAACCTTGACGGATCAATCAGGTAATAATAATAGCATAAACAAAAAAGATGAAAAAAAAACTTATTAATTTGAGAATGATTAGAAAAATTTTCTTGGGAATCCTTGTATCAACCATATTCTTTGCTTGTGGTAATGATGACAATGATAGCCCTACTCCGCAAATGCCGACCATAAGTATAAGTGGTGATAATATTATCGTTGCAAAACCTGGCGAGGTATTTAGTGTCCTGGGGGCAATAAAGAATTAGTAGTATATACCAATGGAGGTTTGTTAGAAACAATAGCATTGAACGCTACTGCCACTTCATTTACCTACAATACGCAAACGGTGCCATCCGATGCCTCCGAAGGACAAGAATATATATATCAATTTTTGTTGGCTGATAATGCAAATCAGGAATCTAGCCGAGTAGATCTTACTATTAATGCTGCTTTATATGACGAAATTACTATTGGAAGCGAAACACTATATGATGTTACCATTCCTCAAGATGGAATCGTTGCTACTGGTACTTCCATCAAATTTATTGCAGGCCGTAATTATTATATTACCAAACCTTTATCCTTTGATGATGGAAGTTCGCTAACTATTGAAGAAGGAGTTACCGTTTATATGAAAAAACCAACTGAGGTGGATGAACTACTTATAGAAATCACCATTAACCCTGGGAGCCAAATTTCTATTATTGGTACCGCTACAAATCCGGTAGTGCTGACCTCTTCCGCTACGCTAACTGGAGACCCAGAACCTGGAGACTGGGAGCGTCTTGATTTGGATGGAAATTCCAATGGGGTTATACAATACTTAAGAACAGAATATGCCGAGATAGGTTTAAGGGTAGATAATTGTGATGACAGTAACATAATTGAGTATGTTACTGTTTTTAAAAGTTCGGATGAGGGTTTCTATATTACGGATAGTAATGTAAATGCAAAATACCTTGCGGCTATTGAAACGGGAGATTCAAATTTCAGGCTTGGAGGTGAATATTCTGGAAACCTTCAATTTTTAATTGCATACAATGTTGGAGGCGGTGAAGAAGCATTTTATATGAGGGATGATTCAAATACAACACTGGCAAATGTAACTGCGGTAGGTCCCGGTAAAGAAACAAATCTGGCTCCAGATGAGTTTGAAAATGGAGGTATAAGATTTAGATCTCCGATAGGTGGAAAAGTGTATAATGCCGTGATAACTGGAATGCCAGATTGGGGTGTACGGGTACAAGAAGTGGTGCCAACCGATATTGACGGTACTGTGGTTTTTGCCTACTCAAATGTATATGAAAACGACTCTCGAAATGATGATGTTGATGGTGATATATTCTTTGACGAAGCCAGCTTTAATAACTCTGAAGATGTTATAGCGGGCATTGCCACAGGGTCAATTGTACCAACAACAGAAGAAGTCAGTTCTTTTGATCCCTCAACACTTGGCAGTTTCTTTTCTGCAGCTTTGTTTAAGGGTGCTATCCAAGATTCATCTAATGATTGGACAAGTGGTTGGGTAAAAAACCCTGACGGTACTATACGATAATTTGTTTAGGTTAAAAGGATAAAACTTCCGGGGTTGCAAAACCTCGGAAGTTTTT
>QIJM01000236.1 GCA_003232445.1 Paraglaciecola arctica | reverse complement strand
CATCGCCCGTCCATAACTGGTATTCGCTTTGCTTGACTGAGGATAGCGCTGCCAAATACTCATTTAACTGTTCAGGCTGCTTATTAAGCCGCGCATAATCTACCCGAGTTTGCTTCTTATTAGGCGACGATTTCACTATGTCACTCAACACCTGAGTCAATATTTGATGTTGATGGTCAAAAGCGTGGGTGATAGTGGAATTTATCAATAGAACCGCTGTAAATAAGCAAGATAAAATTTTCCCATTAGTAAATTTACTAGTCATTTATGATCGCCTCCATGTATGAAAACGCTCAACAAATGCCAGTAATTTTTCGGGTGCGTTAGCCTTTTTCCAGTTCCCTGCGGCGTATTTGCTTGCTTCTGCCATAGTCGGGTAGATATGAATAGTACCGAGAATTTTATTCATTCCGAGGTTGTATTTCATCGCTAGAACAAACTCTGCAATGAGCTCTCCTGCATGCGCCCCTACTATGGTCGCACCTAATATTTTATCTTTACCAGGAGGAGTCAGTACTTTTACAAATCCACGAGCATGGTCATCAGTTAATGCGCGGTCTAATCCGCCTAAATCATAACGGGTGACTTCATAAGCAATGCTCTGCTCTTTTGCAGCTTGCTCGTTTAAACCCACAGTGGCAATTTCTGGGTCGGTAAAGGTTGCCCACGGAATAACTCGATAATCTACTTTGAAGGTTTTAAAGGGCCTAAATAAAGCATTCACAGCTGCATACCACGCCTGATGAGCTGCGGTATGAGTAAATTGGTAAGGACCCACTACATCACCAGCGGCCAATATGTTCGGGTATTTAGTTTGTAACATCTCATTAGTCACCACGACTCGGTCGGTTTCAATGTCCAAATTTTCTAGGCCAAAACCCTTTAGATTGGCCATTCGCCCTACTGCTATCAATATCTCATCGAACGGCAATTTCTCTTGCTTACCGTCTTTCTCTAAAACAATAAACTTACCTTCAGCGGTTTTTTCAATGGCAGTGGCTGTCGTATTCAAACGCACATCCACACCATCTTCGATCAATTGATCATACAAATACTGCGCTGCATCTGAGTCTTCTTTGGCGAGCAATTGCGGCAACATTTCTACTTGAGTCACTTGTGTACCTAAACGGCCAAATGCTTGAGATAACTCACTACCAATGGGGCCACCACCTAACACCACCATGCGTTTAGGTTGCTCTTTTAAATCCCATAAGTTATCAGCCGTTAGGTAATCTATATCTTTCAAACCCGGAATAGGTGGCACAAACGCACTGGCTCCCGTGGCAATAACAATATTTTTAGTCGTAAGCGACTGAACGCCATCTGCAGTTTGAATATCAACTTGCCAAGGCGACACTATAGTTGCGGTGCCAGTCACTACTTTTACCCCAAGGGACTCATAACGTTCAATAGAATCGTGAGGCTCTATGGTTTTGATCACGCTATGCACTTGATTCATTACCGCTTTAAAATCTACTTCTGGTGCTTGGTAATTCACACCTGCATTTGCAGAAACTTTATGTGTGTGAGCTAATTTACTGGCATGTAATAAACTTTTTGAAGGCACACAGCCTGTATTCAAACAGTCGCCACCCATTTTATGTTTTTCTACTAAGGTAACCGATGCTTTAACCGCAGCTGCTATGTAAGCAGTAACTAACCCAGCAGAGCCAGCACCAATCACTACCATATTGCGGTCAAATTTCTTAGGTTTCTGCCAGCCTTTGTATACTCTGCGCTGTTTGATGAAATTTAAAATCAGCTTAGCGATAATTGGAAATATTCCCAGTAAAACAAGGGATAGAATCAAGTCCCGAGATACGATGTCAGATACGGCCTCTATTTCTGCTAACCGTGTGCCTGCATTGACAAAAACCGTAGTCCCTATCAGCATTCCTACCTGACTGATAAGATAATAAGTAACCGTTTTGATACTGGTCACACCCATCACTAAGTTGATAATAAAAAACGGAAAAATAGGAACTAATCGCAAACTTAACAAATAGAAAGCCCCATCTTTTTCAACGCCTTTATCTATCGCTTTAATGCGTTCTGAAAAAGTCGATTTGACCCAATCTCTGAGCAGAAATCGTGACACCAAAAATGCCAGAGTGGCACCGATAGTAGAAGCAAAGGAAGCCAGAAGTAATCCAAAGCCTAAACCAAATAATGCCCCAGCACCTAAGGTTAAAATAATTGCACCGGGCAAACTAAGAGCAGTAGCCACCACATAAATAACAAAGTAAACAATGAATGCCTGCAACCAATTTGACTTAATGTACTCAGCCAAATTTTGTTGCTGCGCTTTTAAGCTCTCGAGTGTCAGATACTGCCCTATATCAAAGATAAAAAAAGCGGCGATCAGCATCACAATAATGACGAGTAGTATCCCCCGTTTAAGATTCATTTGGTTTTATCCTTTGCTAAGCAGTATTAATTGACACGTCAATGTAGTTGGTTTTGTGTGTTATTCCTTAATAGAACACGATATGACCCAAGCTTAGCTAGTTTTATTTCATGATGTGGCAGTAATAACTACTGAATGGAATTTTTTTGTGTGAAACAGAGACTGCTTTAACAACCCCTTTTCCATCCACTGATTAAGTGCCAGCGTGATACTACGAACGTTGTAAAGAGCGTGGTGAATATGTCCATGTAAATCTAAATGACTCGCCAATTCGCCACTAATAAAGGCTGCAACTACCTGCCCACACTGTCATAAGCAGATTGGAACACAGTAATGCAGTGGTTATTGCGGTTAACTAGTTCTTGACCCGAGTAGCAAGCTTGCTTATAAATGACATCCATTAAACAGCAAAGTGTGTTAAATGTCAGTTAAACATCCCATAATCGCTCTCACTGGTTCGTCTGGTGCAGGCACAACTATGACCACCAATGCCATACGCCATATTTTCCGTAACTTGTCAGTCAATGCGGCTGTAGTGGCAGGGGATAGTTTCCATCGATTCACCCGTCCTGAAATGGAAGTTGAGATCCGTAAAGCGCAAGAACAAGGTCGGCACATCAGTTATTTTGGCCCCAAAGCCAATGACTTTGAAATGCTCGAATCTTTGTTTACCGAATATGCTGAAGTCGGTATGGGCAAACATCGCCAATACCTGCATACTTTTGATGAAGCCGTACCTTTTAACCAAATGCCCGGTACTTTTACACCTTGGCAAGACTTACCTGAAAACACCGACGTGCTGTTTTACGAAGGACTACATGGCGGCGTAGCCAACGACGAAGTAGACGTAGCCAAACACGTTGACTTGTTAGTTGGCATGGTGCCTATAGTCAACCTGGAATGGATCCAAAAAATTGTTCGTGACACCACAGACAGAGGCCATTCTCGCGAAGCAGTAATGAGCAGCATAGTGCGTAGCCTCGACGATTATTTTAAATACATCACCCCACAGTTCTCACGTACCCATGTTAACTTTCAGCGTGTGCCAACTGTCGATACTTCTAATCCCTTCAGTGCTCGTGAAATACCCAGCCAAGACGAAAGTTTTGTGGTGGTGCGTTTTCGCCGCGAAATGAAAAGTGTTGATTACCCCTATTTACTCAAAATGATTGATGGTTCATTTATGTCACGTATCAATACCATAGTGGTGCCCGGTGGTAAGATGGGTTTGGCCATGGAGCTTATCTTAATGCCTCTTTTAGAAGAACTGCTGGATAAAAAGCGCCGTGCTGGTTTTCAAATGGATTGGGTTAGTGAGGAATAATTAGGAGAAAAAACCAATGAATACTGAACCAAAGCTTTCTCTTAAAATCCGTGTTTTGATTGGTATTATTGCTATCCCATCATTAATTTTGGCGGCTATGATTATTTCAATGTTCATCAACCAAACAGAAGGAGAAATCAGTTATTTCGAAGTGATATATTCTTTGGTAGGGGTTTTTGCCATGTATGTTGCTTTAACCGGTAAAAAGTTCTTTTAACTCCATTCAACTCTCAATATCATTGCCCATGACAAATTTTGTAACAATCCAAATGCTTTGCTAATCAAGGCAACCTTTTGAATTAACAGGCTTTCACATATAGTGTAGTTAATCATGTAACACATTTTGGATAGATTATGGGACAGGAAACAACTAAAATTTTAGTAGTAGATGACGACATGCGCCTGCGCAGCTTGTTAGAACGCTACTTAGTAGAACAAGGTTTTCAGGTCAGAGCCGCCGCCAACTCTGAACAAATGGATAGATTGTTAGAGCGTGAAAACTTCCACCTTATGGTGCTCGATTTGATGTTACCCGGTGAAGATGGCTTGTCTATTTGCCGTCGTTTACGTCAAAAAGAAAACGGGATCCCCATAATAATGCTGACCGCTAAAGGTGATGAAGTTGACCGCATTATCGGCCTAGAAATGGGTGCAGATGACTACCTTCCCAAACCGTTTAATCCCAGAGAGTTACTCGCTAGAATCAAAGCAGTGCTTCGCCGCAAAACTACTGAAGCGCCGGGCGCGCCTTCACTTGAAGAACAAATCATTGAATTTGGTAAGTACTCACTTAATCTTGGTACTAGAGAAATGAGTGCTGCGGGTCAGGCGATGCCCCTTACCAGTGGTGAATTTGCAGTGCTTAAATCTTTAGTGACTCATCCTAGAGAGCCTCTGTCTCGTGACAAACTGATGAACCTAGCGCGTGGTCGTGATTATAGTGCACTGGAACGCAGTATTGATGTGCAAGTATCCCGCTTACGCCGCATGCTTGAAGAAGACCCTGCAAACCCTCGTTACATCCAAACTGTCTGGGGCCTGGGTTATGTGTTTGTGCCAGATGGTGCAAACACGGAAAGTGCCTTTGGCCAAACCGTTTTATTGATTAGTATCTTACTGTTTATCAACCAAATTGTGTCTCTGGTCTCTGTGACCTTTTATTTTGTTAGCCCTAATGTGCAGCAAATCAATAATTTGCTTGCCACACAAATCAAACTAGCCTTTGTTGAAGATATCGACAGCCAAACCCCCAAGCTGGATCCGCGTTTTTACCAAGCTGCTGGAATGCAGGTATACAATCAGTCAGAAGCCATTAAAAATGGTTTAGAGCAAGCCACGCCCTACCAATCTTGGTCAAGACAAATGTCAGATAGTTTAGGTGGTGCAGCACAAGTCAGGATCATGCATGGCGAACCATTTTTATATTGGATCAACCCGCCACAAAATCCCGATATTTGGATCACTATTCCCATGGTGGGATTAGGACAAGGCGACGGTTCACCGCATTTTAGTTTACCTATTGATGATTGGTATCTTAAGTGTGGGCGGTAGTTTGATTTTTGTGCGTCGCTTGAACCGGCCTTTAAAGGCCTTACAATATGCGGCCTTATTGGTAGGGCGAGGGCAAGTGCCTAAACCTTTAAAAGAAGAAGGCTCCAGTGAATTAATCGCGGTAACCCATGCCTTTAATCAAATGTCTAAAGGCATCAAACAACTCGAAGATGACAGAGCATTGCTGACCGCTGGTATATCTCACGATCTACGCACACCTCTAACCCGCATCAGACTCGCGTCAGAAATGTTACCTGAATCACAAGACTGGGTGAAAGAAGGCATAGTCCACGATATTCAAGATATGAACGAAATCATTGATCAATTTATCGATTATGTGCGCCAAGACCAACAAGAATGTATGGAAGCAAGTAATTTAAATGATCTGATCAAAGACGCCGCACAAGTCAGAAATATAGAAGAAAACCATAGAATTACGTTGGATCTTGAGCCACTACCAAAAACATTAATTAGACGAGTGGCAGTGAAAAGAGTGTTAGACAACTTAATCGAAAACGCCTTTCGTTATGGCAGCGACAATATCGAAATCACTTCTAGGCATAATAAAAAAGAAAA
>QIJM01000170.1 GCA_003232445.1 Paraglaciecola arctica | reverse complement strand
TGATCTTCGGTAATGTTTAATACCGTGGCCACTAGTGGCATCAAAGAGTAGGTGGTTTCTAGTTGAAAACTGGACAATTCGAGCACAATGACATCGGCCGATTGCTCTAACAAATCCAGAGCGGGCACTCCAATATTGCCTCCCATCAACACCTTTTTACCTGAGGCTTTACACATATCTGCAACTAGGTGAGTAACAGTAGATTTTCCGTTTGAGCCGGTAATAGCTATCACAGGGCAGGTATTAAACTGTGCAAATAACTCGATATCGCCAATCACATGCACACCAGACTCAATAGCTTGCTGAATAGCGGGAGTATATAAGTCGACACCCGGACTAAGGACTATTAAGTCAGCTTGAGTTAACTTAGCAACATTAAATTCACCTAACACCAACGGAATGTGTAGACTAAGCGTTAATTCACTGCGGCTGTCCATGGCAATCACCCTGGCGCCTTTAGCCAATAAAAATCGTATGCAAGATAGGCCGGTAAGACCCATTCCTACTACTACGATATTTTTATTAGCTAAAGTCAATTTTTTCACTTTTATTTAATCTTCCTTAACGCAATTTCAAAGTGGCTAAACCCACTAACACTAACATCAAAGAAATGATCCAAAAACGCACGATAACGCGCGGCTCGGGCCAGCCTTTTAGTTCATAGTGATGATGTATTGGCGCCATTTTGAAAATACGTTTGCCACGCATTTTGAACGACCCAACTTGTAAAATAACCGACAATGTTTCGGCCACAAAAACACCGCCCATAATAATTAAAACGATTTCTTGGCGAACTAGAACAGCCAAGATCCCTAATGTTCCACCTAAAGCCAAAGAGCCAACATCGCCCATAAACACCTGAGCCGGATAAGTGTTAAACCACAAAAACCCTAAACCAGCACCGACTATAGCCGTGCACACAATGACTAACTCACTAGTAAGAGGCAGATAAGGTATATGCAGATAAGCAGAAAAATTAATATTGCCCGTCACATAAGCAAATATGGCAAAAGCTCCTGCAACTAAGATAACGGGCACGATTGCAAGCCCATCCAAACCATCAGTCAAGTTCACTGCGTTACTTGTGCCTACAATCACGAAGTATGTAACCACCATAAAAAACATACCCATTTGCGGCATAACGTCTTTAAAAAATGGCACTAATAAAGCTGTTTCAGCGGGGTTTTGTTGGTTTGAATACAAGTAAAACGCGACGGCAATGGCAATCACCGACTGCCAAAAATACTTCCAACGAGCGATTAGACCTTTGGCGTCTTTACGAATAACTTTACGGTAATCATCGACAAAGCCAATCGCACCGAAACTGACCAAAATAAATAAGGTGACCCACACGTACCTATTGCTCAAATCAGCCCACAACAGCACGCTTGACATAATGGCAGCCAAAATAAGCAAACCACCCATAGTGGGCGTGCCTGATTTCGCCAAATGGGATTCTGGGCCATCATCACGTATGGTTTGGCCAATTTGCATACGCTGCAACCAATGGATCATTTTTGGTCCAATAATTACAGCAATAAGTAAGGCAGTTAAGGTGCTTAAGATAGCGCGCAAGGTCAAATACGAGAATACTCGAAAGCCCGTATCAAACTGCTGTAGCCAATCTGCCAACCAAATCAGCATGCAACGCGCTCCCTAAATCGTTCAAGCTTTCCCAATGGAGATTCCTCTAACGCTTTGACCACTAATTCCATGCGTGCACTGCGAGAGCCTTTAACCAAAAGACTGATGTCACATTTTTCTGACAATGTTTGTTGGTTAATAAACTCAATCATGTTTTCCAAACGACTAAAGTGTCGCCCTTGCCCAGCAAATGCGTCACTGGCACTTTGGCTTAACACACCTAAAGTATAGAGCTGATCTATGCCCTTTTGCTTGGCATACTCACCTACTTGTCCATGATAAAAGCGGGCTTTTTCACCTAGCTCTCCCATATCTCCTAAGACCAATATTTTTCTGCCAGCAAAGCTGGACAATAAATCGATAGCGGCGTTCACCGACCCTACATTGGCATTGTAGGTATCATCAATAATTTTCACTTGATTAGTCAGCTGTTTAACATTCAAACGACCAGCTACATGCGACATTGTACGTAAACCTTCTCGCACATCTTCTAAAGTCGCGCCAACTTCCAACGCCAATGAAGCTGCCACTAAGGCATTATTAACGTTGTGAACACCCGGCAAAGACAAACTCAAAGCGATACGCCCTTTGGCTGTCACCAACTCAAATTGAGCGCAACCGTCTAAGCCAAGAATAATATCTTCCGCATAGACATCGGCTTGTTTCTCAGCCGAAAAGGTCTGTATCTTGTTGTACTTAAGTTTGCCCAACCAATAATCTGCAAATTGACTATCTGCGTTGACTACCGCTAAGCCACCTTTTTCAGATAAACCTTTAAATATTTCACTTTTGGCTCTGGCCACACCTAGCAAACTGCCAAACCCTTCCAAATGTGCCGCCGCCGCGTTAACGATAGTCGCTACATCAGGCTTAACTAAGTTAGTCGTATAAGCAATTTCGCCTAAGTGATTTGCCCCCATTTCAATGACCGCAAATTCATGTTTTTCCTCTAACCGGAGCAAGGTCATTGGCACACCTAAATCATTATTAAAATTACCTTTAGTGGCCAGTACATTTCCTCTACGTGACAATATTGCTGCAACCATTTCTCTGACTGTGGTTTTCCCACTGCTGCCGGTTATGCCCACAGTCTTAGGTGCCACTTTAGCTTTTACAGCCGCGCCTAATAGTCCTAAGGCCAGTTTAGTATCTTCAACCAACACGTAAGGTAACTGAGTGTCTACCTCGCGCGATAAAATAAGCGCAATAGCGCCCTTTTCTTGAGCTTGTTGCACAAACTTATGCCCATCATAATTAGGCCCTTCTAGTGCCAAAAACAAATCAGTGGGCAGGATATTTCGGGTATCAGTGCTGACACCTTCGATAACCAAATCCTGCTTTTGCTGAGCTATTAACTGCCCATTAACCTGTTCTGCAACCCAGGATAGTGAAACCGGGATCATATTGTTCTCCCCTCTTGAAAAAATGCAACGAATTGACGTTCATCGTACGCCAGCGTTTGGTTACCTATAATCTGATAGTTTTCATGGCCTTTACCCGCCACGAGGATCATATCGCCTGCAAAAGCCTGCGCGGCAGCGGCTCTGATCGCCGTTTTTCGATCATGTTCTACGAGAATCTGCTCTGGATTTATACAGCCAGCTAAGATGTCATGAATAATGTCTTGAGGGTTCTCACTGCGCACATTGTCATCGGTTAAGATGATTTGATCGGACAATTTCTCGGCAATTTCGCCCATCAAAGAACGTTTACCTACGTCTCGATCGCCACCACAACCAAACACACAGAATAACTTTCCATGACAATGTTGTCTGGTCGCTAACAACGCTTTTTCTAACGCGTCTGGAGTATGAGCATAATCCACCACTATAGTTGCGTGGTTTTGACGGCTATACAGCTCCATTCTTCCAGCGACAGGCTTAAGCTTTTGTACGATGTAAGCAATCTGTTTCAGGTTTTTACCCAGACATAATTGGCTGCAGATAGCAGCTAACACATTGGCCACGTTGAATTCAGCCAATAGCGATAGTCGAAGTTCACATTCTCCCCAAGAGGATTGTACCGACAGAGCAATTCCCTCGGTGGTAAATCGCACATTATTCGCCACACAGTATTGATATTCAGCGGGTATGTCAGCGGCACTAATATTCTGCCCATACAGCACAACAGAAGTTGTTTCGGGTATATTTGCCAACCAATTTTTATGTTCAGGATCATTAACGTTAAGCACAGCGTAAGCCAATCCTGGCTGGGACAACAAAAGCCTTTTTGCCAACCCGTATTCGGCCATTGAGCCATGATAATCAAGGTGATCACGGCTTAGATTAGTAAAAACTGCAATGTCGGTTTTAACGGCTTTGATACGGTTTTGTACTAAGGCATGTGACGACGCCTCTAATGCGACTTGAAATGCGCCTTCACCGACAAATTCAGCCAATAAGCGTTGCATACTGATAGCATCTGGTGTGGTGTTAACGGTATCTTGCAATACATTTTTGTCACCCGACGATGAATACATGCCCGCACCTAACGTACCAATAGAAGCCGCTTGCTCTCCCATCAAGTCCGCTAATTGACTGGTTAACTGCACAGTAGAAGTTTTACCATTTGTACCGGTCACTGCGACCACAGACATTGAATTCGCTGGGAATTGATAAAAATGCCCAGCCAACTCTGAGAGTTTTTCGGGTAATTGATAAAAATGCACAATGACACTTTGCTCGCGCATTTCTACATGCCCGTGACTCGTCATATCGTCACATTGCGCCACTATCACTTTGGCACCTAAACTGACCGCTTGAGGAATAAAATCTCGTCCATCCAAGGCGTGTCCATCAATGGCGATAAATGCTTTGTGAATTGCCACGTCTGTGCTATCTAAGACCAAGTCGCTGATCATAATATCTGGTGCATCAATGCCAAAATGGGACAACAAAGGTTTAATACTCTGATCAAACGCTTTAGGAAATTGTTTGTTGATACTTACCATATCAGCCTGCATTTTCAGCCTCCATGGAAGTATCAACAGAAGATACTGCCAACGACGAGACAGTTTTGTCATCAGGTGGCACATTCAGAATTTGTAAACTGGCAGCCATAATTTTAGCAAAAACGGGGGCTGCAGTGTGCCCTGCATAATAAAGCTCACCTTTAGGCTCATTGATTAAGATGACCACCGCTAATTGCGGGTCAGATACAGGGGCAATACCGGCAAAAATGTTAACGTATTCTTCACCGTAACCATTAGCCACGGCCTTACGACTAGTACCTGTTTTACCGGCTACCCGATAACCCGGCACTCTAGCTTGTTCTGCTGAACCATTTTGCTCAGTCACACTTTCCA
>QIJM01000062.1 GCA_003232445.1 Paraglaciecola arctica | reverse complement strand
CTAAGGTTTGCAGAGCTTTGCGATTTCTATCTCGGTCGGTTTCAGCTTCGGTTCTAATTTCAGCTTTTAGCGCCGATTTGATTTTTTCTGCTGTAGCATCAAAGCTATCTGCCGCTATTGAGCTGGCGCTGATAGCGAGTAATAATATGGGTAGAATTTTTTTCATTGATGTATCTCCATTTAAAGTTTTTTAAGATTGCAAAAAATATTTTTTCAACGCTGTAAAAGACCGCTTTAGTTTCATATTAATCAACACCCTACTGATGTTTGTAAATCACACCATCTTTCATCACAAAATTCACATTTTGTAATAGTGAAATCTGTTGCAAAGGATCACCTTTTACCGCAACTAAGTCTGCTAACTTACCCACTTCGATTGTACCAAGGCTGTCGCTGATATTCAGTAAATTAGCTGCATTTTGTGTTGCGCTTCGAATGGCTTCAATTGGCTTCATGCCTGCTTCTACCATCAATACAAATTCTAGGCCGTTGTCACCATGGGCAGAAACACCTGAATCAGTGCCAAAGGCAATTTTGACCCCTGCTTTGTAGGCGTTGGAGAAGGTTTGTTGAATAAGTGGGCCAATAGCGGCTGCCTTGGGTCTAACGAGCTCAGGGAAAAACCCATCAATTTTGGCTTTTTCGGCCACCCAGTTTCCGGCTATGATGGTTGGCACGTAATACGTACCATATTTTTTCATTTGTTTGAATACCTCTTTATCCATATAGGTGCCGTGTTCAATAGAGTTCACACCCGCTTTGATAGCACGCAGCATACCCTCTTTGCCATGGGCATGTACTGCGACTGTCATGCCATAATCTTTGGCTGTTTGAACAATAGCTGTCAGTTCATCGTCCATAAATTGTGGGTTTTGACCGCTTTTAGCCACGCTTAAAACACCGCCTGTAGCCGTGATTTTAATTAAATCTGCCCCATCCTTATAACGTTGACGTACAGCTTTACGCGCTTGTGCGACACCATTCACTACGCCGTCGACAGGCCCAGGATCGCCCATAATTGATTTACTATGGCCATTGGTTGGATCGGCGTGTCCACCTGTTGTGGCTATTGATTTAGCGGCGGTATATATGCGCGGGCCTTTGACCATACCTTTATTAATCGCGTTTCTCAGAGCAACAGTTTCGTTGTGTCTATCACCTAAATTTCGCACTGTGGTAAAACCTGCCATTAAGGTTTTTTCAGCATAGTGCACGCCCTTAATCGCATAATCTGCTTCATTCAAGGTAAAGCGTTCTATGTAGCTTGCTAAGCCGTTATGTTGGCTGGATATATGTGTATGCATGTCCATAAAACCAGGCATCAGGGTGTAAGCTGATAAATCGATGACGGTATCTTCGCTACTCCCTTCAGTGAATCCTTTGTTGATAGCCGTAATTTTATTATCTGTGATAATCACAGTCGCTTTTTGAATGACTTTATTTGAGGTGCTATCGATTAGGCTACCAGCATGGATAACCGTGGCGGCCATGACCGCACTTGCCAACAAAGGTTGGGCTAACGCTGCCAAGACTAAGGTTGATTTGAAGATACTATTTTTCATATTAAGATGTCCTGTTATAACTCACCAAGGCTGAAGCGGTAGTCACCACTATTAAACATTAGATGGCGCTTACCATCTAACTCTTGCTCTTCTCCCAACTCAGTGAGTTGGTAAAATACATTTTGATGTAAACGGGCCCATAAGTTTCTGCGAACTAAAGCGTAAGGTAGGTATGCACCCGTTTTTTTGTCTGCAAATATCTGTATAGGATTTTTTGAACTAACAATTAAATCATTACCTGTGTTGGTTGTAAGTGCCAACTTACTGTCTTCTTTCTGCCATTGAGTAATAATAAAAGGTACGTCTTCGACTTGAATGCCTACCTTTTCTACCGGTGTGACTAGAAAGTAATGGTCGTCTTCACGTTTTAAAACACTGGCAAAAAGCTTTACTAAAGCTTTACGGCCAATAGGTGTGCCCATGTAAAACCAAGTACCGTCATGTCTTATCTGTATATCTATGTCACCACAAAAGTCAGGGTTCCATTTATCAACAGGGGGCAAAGCAGCATTTTGTGAACTGATTTGTTGTTGAAAAGCACCTAAGTCAAAATTCGCCATTAAGCGTTTCTTTTATCTCACGTAATTTAGCTTTAATACGGCGCATGTTTTCAGGCCCTGTACGTAACAACTGCTTTTGCGGAGGCGTTAACGACTCAAGTCGCCTATCTGCAAACTTGTACATGACACTATCGGTAAATACTTCAACTGGGACAGGCACTTCAGGGGTATCCAGCAACACATCAATTGCCTCTTCAAACGTCTCGTCAAAGCTGTCAGATGGGCTACCAATTTCAGCAAATATATCTTCAATAGCGGGTTTGTATTCTTGATACAGCTGCAATAATGATTCAGTTTCCAGAGACTCAAATACCTCTACGTAAGGCGCATAGCGTTTGTAACTAGCGGGATCTATCCATTCTTTATTTGCTTGCCTGTATGTGCGAAATGGTTTTTCTGGTTGAACTAATACTCTATTGTTAGCCGCTATTTCTTCCTCCGCTAAAGTATTGGTCATTATTACAAAACGCTCTAGTAACGCTTCGTCAATCAATAAACGTGCGAAGGCGTCATAGTCAGATAAGGTTAATAATTTGGTCTTTACTGTGCCATCACTTGTATCCAATGGCTCTGGTTCTGGGATGACTTCGGGTTCTGGGATGACTTCGGGTTCAGTTTGTTCTTCTACTGATTCAAGAATGAGCATAGTAGGCTGCTCTTCAATAATAGGCACGATTGTCGGTTCAATGATAGGGGTATCAGGCAGTACAATGACTGGTTCAGTTTCAGGCTCAGGCTCGTTGGGCCAAAGCACAACGGCTAAAACAATAGCCAATACAATTGCACCTATAGTGAAATGCGGTACTAACGATTTGTTCGATTCTTCACTCATGATTTTCCTATTAACCAAACGCCTTTAATGACACTGACACTTCAGCCTACTCAAAATTCCATCTAAATGATACGCGTAGATTGTAAAATACTGTAATCACATTCTTATCTGGACTGACCATTAAGAGGCAATTAGACTGACTGCGTGGCTTACCTACTTTATGAAGCGTGGGGATAATGTGAATATTATTTTATATGCAGTGCCGTTTTTTTTCCTGTTGATTATTATCGAACTGTTGTTAGAAAAAGCTAAAGGAACCGATTATTATCGTGTTAACGATAGTCTCAACAGCTTAACCGCGGGTGTATTAAGTAGAATGACTGGCATTATTAAGCAGTTATTCCCTTTAACCATTTATGTGGTGGCTTATCAACAGCTGGCATTGTTTCAAATGGCACCGAGCTGGTGGGTGTGGCTGGTTGCGTTTGTGCTTTATGATTTTTGTTACTACTGGAATCACCGTTTAGGCCACGAAATGAATATTTTGTGGGCTGCTCACGTAGTGCATCACTCAAGTGAAGAATATAATTTAACCACCGCTTTACGGCAAAGTAGTAGTAGCTTCTTTAGCTGGATCTTTTACTTACCTATGGCGATATTGGGCTTTGATCCTATTGTGTTAATCACGGTAGGTTCATTGAATCTGATATATCAATTTTGGGTACACACTCGGCATATTCCTAAGATGGGCTGGTATGAATGGGTGTTTGTCACACCTTCTAATCACCGTGTGCACCATGCACAAAACCAAATCTATATTGATCGTAATTATGGTGGAGTGTTTATTATTTGGGATCGGTTATTTGGCTCCTTTCAAGAAGAATTGGATAATGAAAAGCCCATTTATGGTATTCGAAAAGCGCTAAAAAGTTGGAATCCATTGTGGGCCAATGTGCATGTATACGCACAATTGTTTAAAGACTGTTGGTATGCAAAACGTTGGCAAGACAAACTGCTTATCTGGTTTAAACGTACAGGTTGGCGACCTACTGATGTTGAGCAAAGTTATCCTTTGAGTAAGGTAGACCTCACTCAATTTAGAAAATTCGATATTCCACAGTCGCGGGCAAACAAATTCTATAGCCTGTTACAATATCTATTGGCTGTGTTTGTTGGTTTGCTGCTGATGATAAACGTCGCTGACTTTACTCTAGCAGAGCAAGTTTTTGTCGTACTTTTTGTTCTTTATAGCAGTATTTCTGCAGGCTTAGCTTTGGAAAATAACCCTCTGGCTATCTATTTAGAATGGATAAAATACTGCCTAATTATGATAACTCTAATGATTTATACGTTACCAGCATGGATTGAGTGGACACTAGGGATAAGCATACTGATCAACAGCACATTGTTGTTATTCAAAAAGAAAGACATTATCAATACAACAGGGTCAATGATAAAGGCTAATAATTGAAACAATTAATTTAATATGTCGCGCTGAGTTTATTAGCTTGTTTTAACCTGCAAGCACTCATTTGATAGTCAAAAAACCAACAAGAAGAAAAACAAAATGAATATACAAAAATGTCGGGTACTTTCTTTTATTTTTGCTACTTTTATTCTTACTAATAGTGCGGTCTTTGCTAGGCAAGCACCTTTGGTATCAATACCTACACATGATGCTTTTTTCTCTAATATTGCACAGCACTGTGGTAAAGCGTTCGAGGGAAAAGTGGCGATAGACAACCAGCCTAATCCGGCATTCGACGCCAGATTAGTCATGTTTGTACGCAAGTGTGAGCAAGCTGAATTACAAATTCCATTCTATGTGGGAGATAATGCATCGCGTACATGGATAATTAAAAAAACAGGTAGTGGGTTAAGCCTAAAACATGATCACCGGCATAAAGATGGCACTGATGACTCTGTGACTATGTATGGTGGGCACACACGGGGCGCTGGCTACAACCAAATTCAATCCTTCCCTGTTGATCAATATTCAAAAGAATTGTTTGCCAAACAAGGTTTGCCACAATCTACTACCAACACTTGGCAAATGTATATCTACCCAGATATGTTCTCATATCGTTTAGTGCGTGAAGGACGAGAGTTTAGAGTAGATTTTGATTTAACTAAGCCGATATCAGTACCCGCTGCTCCTTGGGGTTATAAGGATTAGCCTATTGCTTTTATTGGGCATCTAATACCAATCCATCCTAACAATTAGCCACTCAGAGAGCACCAGCGACTTTCAATCGAGGCGTAGTCCTGAAGGAATGGCCGCTCCCTTTC
>QIJM01000341.1 GCA_003232445.1 Paraglaciecola arctica | reverse complement strand
GGTGAATGAACACGTATTTACGATCCCAACTGGTTATGTATTGGCCTATGACAGAGGTGAAAACAGTACGGTAATTGGGGCTAATCTGCATGCACTATATCCAGGGTTTGAAGCAAAATCAAAAAAAAATAAACATGTGTTTGATCAACTAGGACAGGGGGGAGGTAGGCTTATTACGTTCCTTATAGATGATATTAAAGCTATTAATACTTTTGATAAAATTATTGCTAGGTATTTAAAAGAAGCGCAAGAGGTGGGACCGTATAGACAGCATGGTGATTTTTATATTTACCCGGTTATGGATAAAAAGAAGGAACTCATATTAACCACTTTGAATGGTGATAATAATATCTACTTTTATTGTTCAAAAGATGGTGCAGTGCCTTACCCCTCATGTAATACAAATTTTGCACTAAATGCAGATATATACATTCATTTAACTTTTCCCAAGAATTTATTGCCTAAATGGAAAGCATTGACTACGGGCTTAAGTCAGTTAGTTGATTCTTTTCAAGTCAAAATAAAACAACAATCTAACCCTAACTAAATATTCAATTTGGAGGAATAAATGCTAATCAATTTTTTGAAACATCGTCCGACACAAGAAGGAAAGAGTGTATTGGCACTCCTTATTGTTTTTTTACTCAGTGCATGCCATCCAGTTTCTACTGACGAAAAAACCGGTAAAAAGGTATTCACCTTACAGGTGAACCAGTACCAGTTTAACATCCCCAAAGGCTATGTCTGGGCATACGACAGAGGCAAAAATGGTACTATTATAGGCGCTAATTTGCATGCGCTTTATCCAGAATTTGAGCCTAAAACGCAAAAAAACAACGATGTTTTTGAGCAAATAGGGAGAGGAGGAGGACGGGTTATCACTTTCTTAATTAATGGTCCAAATGAGGGGAGATCAATTAGTGAAATTATTATTAAACGACTCAATGAGAATAAAGAAAAAAATAAAGATTTCAAAAAAGGAAAATTTTACATCTATCCAGTTCGAGATGAAAAAAAAGAATTGATGCTACTAAGCCCAAATGGTCATGATGAAGTTTATTTTTATTGTGGAAAAGAAAATTCCGTACCTTTCCCTTCCTGCAGAGTTAGATTTTATTTCAATGAAGACATCTATATTTCGGCTGTTTTTTCAAAAACTCTCTTAGATCAAGAAAGTGAAATAATTGACGGATTAGAGACTCTCATAAACAGTTTCTATCGCCCTTCACTAACAACTAAATCACAAGGCCAGATAAATGTTAACTAATATTCAAATTCAAGAATTACAACAACATGTTATTAACCGTGATCCTCTAGCCTATTACCAAGCGTTAATCGAAGCAGGTGTAACCTATGGTCATCTGGGGTTAGGTGCTGCCAGCGATGGTAATTCTGGTAATCCGTTGGCTGATTTTGGTGGCACCTTTGCCAATAATTTTTTAGAGGCTAAATTCTTTCAACAACATGGCCGGGCCATGTTGGAGTCGGAGAAGCAAGCAGTAAGAGAATCACTAATCGTAGCAGACTTTAGTATTAGAGAAAATAATCCAGTATCTAGTGAAAATATTAGAGATTATCATCATGAGGTCTTTGATAACTTGGGTATTCCCCCATCAGCCTGGGCAGGGACATTTTTTGATACCCGACTAGGCCCTTATTCATGGTGCTGGGATTGCGGACCAGAAGAGCTGGGTAATGCCAACTTTGACCAAATGATTGATACCTTTGTTGAAAACTTGGTAAATGACTTTGGGCCAACATCTACCGAGTTGGGGGAATTTGTCAGCGATGTCATGTTGGGCGAAGTGGCAAGCAATACATTCAACGAATGGGGGCTCAATCAGGCGAAATTAGCTGGGGATGTGGCTTTTGCGGATACTGCTAGCCCTGTATGGGCAACCACGCTTTATACTTTAGAACGTTTACCAACATTATCCGCAGAAACAGTCCTAACGGTATTCGAACAGATTTTTTCACTCAATCGCAATATATCAACGTCTATCAATGAGCTGTATTTAGGCGCGATCAACAGCCTTGTTAATCGCATGGATCCTTTGGCCTTAGATTTGGATGGAGATGGAATAGAAACATTACCTGCCGACGGCAGCGTTTTATTTGATCATGATGGTGTCAAACATGCTACGGGTTGGATTTCGCCAGACGATGGACTGCTAGTTTTCGATCGTAATAACAATGGCCTGATTGATAATGGTAGCGAGCTTTTTGGTGACAATACGATTAAGAATAATGGCAATAAAGCGCTCAATGGTTTTGATGCGTTAGTTGATTTTGACTCTAACGGTGACGGTTTGGTCTCTGACCAAGATGCCTTATTTGATGAACTGCGTATATGGCGAGATTACAATAGCGATGGGATCTCTCAATCAAGTGAACTTTCAAGCCTCAGTGATACTGGAGTCAAAAATATACTATTGGCAAACGAAGACGTAAATATTGTAGATGAAAACAATAACCAGCTTATTGCCCAAGGGCAATTTAGTTTTACCAATGGTGCTGTTGGCACGACGGGTTCCGCAGCTGCGTTAAATTTAACAGACAATAAGTTTTATCGAGAATTTACTGATTCTCTCCCTATCCCTTCAGAATTAGCACATCTGAACAACACTAAGGGGTCTGGTGCAGTCAGGAATTTGTTGGAGGCAGCAACTGTATCCAGTGAACTGTCGGCCTTGCTGACCGCTTTTTCTTCTAGTACCTCTGGCGCCGAACAAAATAGTTTAATGGACTCCATTTTGGCTTTCTGGGCAGATTCGGCTGACTTGGAAAATAGTTATAGTTTAGTTCATAACGACTTAAACGATGTTGAACTGGTTATCTTGGCGTCAGGGCAATCCCGTCAAATTCACATAAACTATTTGATCAACCAAAACTTTATAGAGAACGGTGAAGGTAGCCTAGTTGGCACACCGGAGGAACTAACAGAAGCGATTAAACAACATCAAGTACAGCTCAAACTCGCACGAGCCATGAATATTTTGGAGATATTTAATGGAGAGACTATTTTAACTGAAACGGAAAGTATCTTCCGCTTTAATACCAAAGCGGGAAGTACGATAAGCGCCATTAATGAAGCCGGGTGGGCCAACACTACTGAGTCTAAATGGAGAGTATACCTTCAACCATCAGCCCGTTCAGAAAGATTTTTTCTGGAGAGCTATGAACAGTTAAGACAACAAATTTATACCGATTTGGCTTTGCAGACTAGGCTAAAACCCTACATGGATGATGTTTCATTTACTTTCGATGTAACTGGACTGCACGTTGATTTTTCTGCACTACAGAATCGTTTGGATTCTTTGCGTCAATTGTCACCGGAAGATGCATTCGCTGATTTAATCGATTTAAATAGGATAGTTGGTCATCAATATTCGAGTGTTGGTTGGGACAGTCAGTCAATACTAAAAGCTTGGTTTACCCAAGAAGAAAGTAATACAGGCTTGATGGAGTCGTTGGTTATTTCGGGCTATCTACATGACGAAAATGACCCTGTTGGAAGTGTAGGTATGGATGTTTTCTGGGGGCAAGATGACGACAACAGCTTCAACGGTGCTGCTGGGGATGATTTGCTGTATGGCAACGATGGTAACGATTTGTTGTCAGGCGGGAGTGGTAACGACACGCTGAGCGGTGATAGTGGTAGTGATACTTACGTCTTTAATTTAGGCGATGGTCAAGACAGTATCAGTAACTATGAAACCAATGCTGACATAATTGATACTCTGCGTTTTGGTGAAGGAATAAGCGCCAGCGATTTGGTATTTACTCCATCTGGAAATCACTTACTAATCACCATTAATGGGACTATGGATCAAATTAGTCTGTCGAATCATTTTAGCGGTTCCGACGGTTTTTATGCGATTGATTCAATTGAATTTGCAGATGGCTCATCATTGACACCTGCAGAAATCGAAACTGCGGCGCAAACGGGATCTGCCGCTCCAAGTGCCCAAGCTAAGATTACCAATGGCAACAACTCTTTAACCGAAAATGTTTGGGAAGAGCTGTCAATTTATATGGAAAAAATAGAAAGTGAAGCTTTGGAATTAGATAATTCTGATGTGGCTTTCAGTGTTGTTGATCATAGCTTTGCTTTATTGAGTCAAACCATGGCCAGTATTGATGATCACGATGAATCAGAGGACGTTAGTTTACCAACTGCAAAATACTTAGTTAAATCTAATATTGTTGAACATTTGTTTTAGTCTAAACAAAATGTAATTTTATAGGCTTTCTATTTGCTAGAAAGCCCTCAACTTGCCTTTTGATAGTTCTTTTAGCCAGGTTATTAGCCGTTTATGGCCCGGCTTTATTTGGTATAAGTCAGTGCATTAAACTGCAAAATAAGAGTATGCTAATCACATTGTTAATCTTTAATCTGTGACTAATGAAAATATTTATATTAATGAGTCTGTTAACTTTGGTATTAGGTAGCTCTAGTAGTTTTGCTTATGATCGAATAACGGGTGAGCCATTTGCTTCTCGTTCTGAAGTGATAGCACAAAATGCTATGGTAGCGACCAGCCAACCACTAGCGACACAAGTAGGTTTGGACATTTTAAGGCAAGGCGGTAATGCCATAGATGCGGCTATTGCAGCCAATGCTATGTTAGGGCTAGTTGAGCCAACCGGCAGTGGCATAGGCGGGGATTTGTTCGCTATTGTTTGGGATGCTAAAACACAGCAACTATATGGACTTAATGCATCGGGGCGTTCACCACAATCGCTTACCTTAGAACACTTAAAATTACTGGGTTTAGACAGTATTCCTTCCCATGGGCCTCTGCCCGTATCTGTGCCCGGTGTGGTAGATGGTTGGTTCGAGCTACATACTAAATTTGGTAGCTTATCCATGACCAGTATTCTTTCGCCTAGTATCGAATATGCCAAAAAGGGTTTCCCTGTTAGTGAGTTAGTCGCTTATTACATGCAGCGCAGTGCGGATAA